>NZ_RZQE01000571.1:0-3314 GCF_004022955.1 Mesorhizobium sp. M7A.F.Ca.US.002.01.1.1
CTCGCTGACTTCCCTGGGCGAAATCTCGCGCACGTCGACATCGAAGGCACGCGCCAGCGACGCTTGCCTGTAGATCTCGTGCTTGCGCTCCTCGGTCAGCGCCACGGTGATCGAACCGACCTGGCGCATGCCGGTGCCGACTTCGGTCTCTGCTTCCAGCTTGACGTAGAGGTCGGCGGAATATTTCGCCAGCCGCGTCATGTTCTGCGAACCGCGCAGCTGGCCGATCAGGCCGGCAGCATGCCATGTCGTGCCCGACGTCAGCCGCTTGCGTTCGAGAAGCACGATGTCGGTCCAGCCAAGCTTGGCCAGGTGATAGGCGACCGAACAGCCGGAAACGCCGCCGCCGATGATGACCGCTCTTGCTTTGGCGGGAACTGCCTTGGCGATCATGCTGCCTCGCGACGGTAGCTGGAAGCAAAGCGGCGCAGACGAAGTGCAGCTTCCTGCAGCACGGGTTCGGGCTGGCAGAGGCTGATGCGAATGTGGCCGGCGGCCGCCTCGCCGAAGCTGGAGCCGGGCATCACGCCAACCTTTTCCTTGTCGAGCAGGGCCCAGGCGAATTTCTCGTCGTCCGGCTCGACGGCCGAGATGTCGAGCATGACATACATGCCGCCCTCCGAACCGCGCACGGTGACATCGTTCATGCCCCGCACGGCGTCGAGCAAGACGGTGCGGCGTGCCGCGTAGCGTTCGGCGATCTCCTTGACGCCGTAACGGTTCTCCAGCGCCTCGGAACAAGCGATCGAGATGAAGGCCGGCAGGCCGTAGGTCGTCACCAGATTGAGATTGATCATGAGCGTGATCATCTGCTCCGGTCCCGTCAGCCAGCCCATGCGCCAGCCGGTCATGCCGTGGCTCTTGGACATCGAATTGATGACCAGCGTGCGCTCGGCCATTCCTGGCAGCGAGCGCGGCGAGACGTGCTCGCCGCCGCCGAGCGTCCAGTAGACTTCGTCCGACAGCAGCCAGAGGTCGTGCTCCCGGCAGACTTCTGCCAATTGTTCCAGCCGCTCGCGCGAATAGACCGCACCGGTCGGATTGTTCGGCGTGTTGATCAGGATGGCGCGCGTGTTCGGCCGGATTGCCGCGCGGATCATGTCGGCTCGCGGCTGGAAGCCATCCTCGGCCGGTGTCTCGACGACGGTGAAATCAGCGCCAGCGGCGCTGAACGTGTTGGGATAGGTGGCATAATAGGGCGCCACGACGATGGCGTGATCGCCCTGGTCGAGCACGCCCTGCACGGCCGCGTAGAGTGCGGCCTGGCCGCCCGGCGTGGCGATCACCTGATCCGGCGATGTCTCGACGCCGGTGCAGGCGCTCGAGGCCGCGGCCATCGCCTTGCGCAGGCGCGGCAAGCCGGGAAGCGGGGTGTAGTGATGATTGCTGCCGCGAACCGCGGTCACACAGGCTTCGATGGTCTGCGAAGGCGTGTCGAAATCATGGTCGCCAACCGACAGCATGATGATGTCTTCGCCGGCCTCCTTGCGCGTCCAGGCGGCGAAATGGACTTCCCAGCCGTCCTTGCCCGAAGGCACGATGCCGGAAATGCGCGATGATGGTCTAGGCATGCAAAACTCCCGAAATTTCGTAGCCGGCCTGTTCGAGCCGGTCGCGCAGGGCGGCGATGTGCGGTGGTCCGACTTCGCAGCAGCCGCCAACGATGCTTGCGCCAGCCTCCACCCAGCCGATCGCCTGGTCGGCATAGGCATCCGGGCCAAGGTCGTGACGAGCGTGCAGTACATCGACGGTGCCGCCGTGCTTAAGTGCTTCGGTTGACGTGAAGCCATTGGCATATGCGCCGACCGGGCCGCCGAGGCCGATCAGTTCAGGCAAAGCCGCGGCGATTGCTTCCGGCCGGCAGCAATTGACCAGCCGCGCGGCGACTGCCAGGCCGTCGAGCGCGCTTGCCCCAGTGGCTATTGCTTCGCCGCTGCGCAGGCGCGGCTTGCCGTGGTCAGCCAGCGTCCACGATACCCATACCGGCTTGCCGCTTTCCGATGCAGCGGTGACCGCTGCGCGGGCTTCGTCCGCCGACGCCATGGTTTCACACAGGAACAGGTCGACGCCATCGGCCTGCTCGGCAACGATGCGGCGGTAAATATCGAGCGTCTCCTCGAAGGAAATGGTCAGTGCCGGTGCATAGCTGCCGAAAAGCGGCGACAGGCAACCGGCGATGGCTGCATCGCCGGCCTCGTCGCGGGCCTGCCTGGCCAATTCGATGCCGCGCTTCTGCAATGGCTTGAATAGGTCTTCCGCACCTTCGCGCGCCAGGCGTTCGGGTGTCGCAGAATAGGTGTTGATGGTGATGACACGTGCGCCGGCACGGATGAATTCCGCGTGCAGGTCGCGCACCAGATCCGGTTCGTCGATCAGCACCCTGGCCGACCATAGCGGCGTCGGCTCGGATTGGCTGCGGCGGACCAGTTCCTGGCCCATGCCGCCATCGGTGAGGATGATTTTCTTCATGCGCGCAGCCTTTCGTTCTTCGGATCCCACAGCGGTTCATCCTTCTGCACGATTGCCTGAAAGCGGTCACCGAAGATTTCGACCTCGACTGATGTACCTGGTTCGGCCAGGTCGGCGCGCAGCATGCCGAGCGCGATCGACTTGTCGATGCGATGGCCCCAGCCGCCCGACGTCGTCTCGCCGACGATCTTGCCGTCATGCCAGAGTGTAGAAACTGACGGAGCGTCGCAATCGCCGGGGTTTTCCACCACCAGCGTAACGAAGCGCTTCTTCACGCCTTGCTGCTTTTCGTTCAGCAGTGCCGCCTTGCCACGGAAGTCGGGCTTGTCCCATTTGACGAAGCGTTCGAGCCCGCCCTGCAGGATCGAATAGTCGGTCGACAGGTCGCCCTTCCAGGTGCGGTAGCCTTTCTCAAGCCGGAGCGAATCCAGCGCGTACATGCCGAAAGGCTTCAGCCCGTGCTGCTGGCCTGCGGCGCAAACGGCATCGAAGATGGCGGCGGTGTCGTCGATCCTGGTGTGGATTTCCCAGCCGAGTTCGCCGGCGAAGGAGACGCGCACGAGTTTGGCCCAGCGGCCGGCGATCTTCGTCTCCTGATGCGTCAGCCATGGCAGAGTGAGGTCGGCTTCGCAGACATCGGCGAGGATTTTTCGCGAGTTCGGGCCTGCCAGGATCTGGGTCGAGAATTCCTCGGTCCGGTCGATCAGCTTGAACGGTGCGTCCTTGGGCATGCGCGACTTCAGCCATTCGAAATCATGCCACTGCGCGACCGCCGCGGTGATCAGCGTCATCAGGTTCTCGTCGTGACGCACGACGGACATTTCGGTGACGATGCGGCCCTTGTC
>NZ_RZQE01000572.1:0-3300 GCF_004022955.1 Mesorhizobium sp. M7A.F.Ca.US.002.01.1.1
ACTCTGGGCATCTTGTGCATATGGCGACGCATATCGACGTGCTTTGCGGCGATTACCACAAAGTCGTGATGCGCAACCGGCAGGCGGCTCAGGTGGATCGTTCATATTTCGCTCATGCAGGCGGCAAGAACTTTTACACGGTCTACCGGATCCACAACCTTCACTTTCAAATCTACGGGGCCATGTTTCTTGGTCGCCCGTCGGACGCCTTCGAAGCTGCGAGGGCATTGGTGGAAAACCTGCCAGAGCCGGTGGTGCGTTACATGCCAGAGATGTTTGAAGCCTTTGCGCCGATGAAGTTGCACGTACTTATCCGCTTTGGACGCTGGTCCTGTATCCTGGAAGAGGCCTTCCCCGAGGATGCGGAGCTTTACTCCTACAGCGCCGTCCTGTTGCATTATGCCCGGACAGTGGCTCTGTCCAACCTCGGTAGAATTCCCCAAGCCGAGGAAAGCGCTAGCCTTTTCGCGGCAGCGCGCGATGCAGTGCAACCCGAGCGCATGCTGTTCAACAACCCCTGCGCCGATATCCTGAAGGTTGCCGAAGCGATGATGCTGGGGGAGTTGCACTACAAATCCGGCCGCGTCCATGAAGGTCTGGATTTCCTGCGGCATGCGGTCGATCTCGACGACAATTTACTTTATGACGAGCCATGGGGTTGGATGCAGCCGACGCGACACGCGCTTGGCGCATTGCTGATGGATGCCGAACGATATGGCGAAGCTGAGGCTGTCTATCGCGCTGACCTTGGGCTTGATGCGACGTTGCCGCGGCCTTGCCAACACCCACGCAACGTCTGGAGCCTTCACGGCCTGCTTGAATGCCTTAGCCGACGGGGTGACGCGGTAGAAATCAGCGACGTCCGACAGCAGTTGGATCAGGCTCTGGCGCATGCAGAAGTGCCCATCATGGCATCATGTGCCTGTCGGAGTGCACCGCGATAAGTGGCAAGGTTCCGCTCGCTAGTTGCAACGTCCTCAGCGCCAAAAGAGCCAGCATCGAGTCGCACGCATCCATTGCGCGCGAAGACGGGCAGATGGCCCATCCGCAGGCTGAACTCCTGTCGTAGCCGCCCATACGATGGATGCGCGTGATGCATCGAACTGACAGCTTCGAGCAAGTGTGAGGACGTGGGGTGTCTGGATCACAGTGGGCACCTTACACCGGAGGGAGGACATAGATCAGCCGAAAAGTGAATGAACGTCCGTCAACGATTTTCCGGCCTCGTCATTCAGAACACTTCGCCGGGATAAGCCCCCCACAAGTCGAACTGTTTGATGAAGCCTGACATCGAACTCAGCGCGACGCTGCACCATTGACCATCGCATCCCCTGAGTTTGACTTCAACGGCAGGTTCCAGCCAGGAGATAACCGGGCCGTCGAATTTAGCCTTTTTGCGTAGAGCAACGTTACCTTTGCTCCAAGGAGCGATCACGGCCGTTCTGCGTCCAGACAGAAGCGGAGCATAGATCCATCCGCTGGCCCCGCTCCAATCCCGTACCCGCCGCCATTTGCCAAATTGCTGGTAAATCTCAAGGGGAATGCCCGGGCGCATGTAGACCCATTCAATGCTGTAATCGACACCAGGGCCGATCCGCAGGTTCGCGGGTGAACCTTTCAACGAGACGAAGCGGGGTATAGGAACGCTAGTGGTCTCGGCTCGCAATCCTGTCGTCGGTGCAGAAGCGGCTACCAAGCCAACCGTGAGAGCAGATCGAATGAGCGCCCACGCTTTAAAAACCTGGGCGCCGCGTTCGGTTTCGAAAAAGGATTGCATGCGGCGCGGCCGGACCACCTCACACCATAGTTTTTGTTAAAGGGGTCTGCACAATGGAGTCGACCCCTCGCATCAAACCAGAAGCCCGTGAGCTAATAAGCGGATCGGGCGGACCGAGCTGAAAGCCTCTTGGTGCCAGGAAGAGCAGGACGACAGCAATCGCTATCAGCAGGATAACGATAGCGGTATTGAAGAACTCTCTCATCTTCTTCATCCAAGGATCCACGCGCCTGGGTGGTTTTCTCCAAGTCGATTGAGCGGCTTTGGAGCGACTACCGTGCGTCGCCGGACTTCGCTCAACGAGCTGATTTGCAAATCTTGCTCGCTTTCAAGGCGGCGGTGAGCCCCATCAGCGAATAGGCGTACTGGGTTTGTGTACCTCTCCAGGACGTGGCCAACAGCTTCATTTTGCTGGCTGCCCGCATGGCATTGACCATCGATCGATCCTCTTCGGCGCTCGCCAACCAAGCCTTGTTGTCTTGAGTAAACATTGAGAAGTGCTCGTCTGCGATCACCACATCGATGTCCGACCCTAGCTTAAGCCGATACCCCATGACGGCTTCGGGCTGGTCATCCTTCGGCGCTCGCGAGATCATGACAAAATTCTCGCCATGATCGACATCCGCAGGAAGTTCGGAAACAGGGACACTCAGGACATAGCACCATGTTGTGTCTGAACGATAAGAATAGACGCCCCATGCACCGTGCTGAGAGAGAAGTCTGGGGCCAGCTTGCACCCAAGTGATAGAAAGTAGCATGGATGCAATGCTTGCCACAACTGCTTTGATGGTCATCATATCCTTCCAGATTTCATAGCGCAGCAAACGTGGTCAAGGTGATTTCCGTATCACTGAGGTTTGAGGATGGGTTTCTCAATGGGAGCTTTGGAAGTTGTGACAACCATCAAGGCGGCCGTGCTTCGGCCTGATCGAGCTGCCTCAGTCGGGCGTTGGACTTTGCCTTCGTGCGGAAGTCCAACATTTGCCCTTCAGTAGTCCCGGATCGCAACAAGCCGGTCCCCTTTGACCGTGGCGATAACGAGATGGGACGCCCACGGATAGTACCGTGGCAAAGCCGCCGCCTGGTCGGTCAGTGTTGCGCCATAAAGGCCGCACAATTCGCCGCCGAGCAGTCGAGCACGATCGCCTTTGCCGTCCAACATGGCTATGTAGTCTCCGTCGTACGGGTAACCGATGAGCGCGATCTCCTCATAGTCTTCTAGCTTCCGCATACTCGTCTCGTGTGCCGTCTGCCGCATCCGTGGTCAGCGGGGCCGTGTCTCCGCTGCGCCAATCACGCCTGGAATGTTTGTGATTTTCATCGGCGGACCGGCCCAGCGGCCATGGACAGGGGGACAACCGCTGGGCCAATGAGAGCGCGCTCCTCCCGACCGCGAGCACTGACGTTGTCGTGATCATCAGCACTCGCGCTGCGCTCCCAAGATGGCGCTGCCGCTCCCGGCATTGGACGATGGTCCGCTGCTTGATGCGCCACGTCGAAGTTCACTCTCATGCGGCATATAC
>NZ_RZQE01000573.1:0-3290 GCF_004022955.1 Mesorhizobium sp. M7A.F.Ca.US.002.01.1.1
CCGGCATGACCGGTTGGCAAAGGCTCACCAAGGTCGAGCTGCCGCTCAGCGCCCCGATCATTCTCGGCGGCATCAGGCTGTCGGTGGTGATCAGCCTTGCCACGGCGACCATCGGTTCGACCGTGGCAGCCAAAACGCTGGGCGAAGTGATCATCGCCGGGTTGTTATCCAACAATCTCGCCTTCATCCTGCAGGGCGGCCTGATCGTGGCAGCCCTTGCCGTGCTGATCTATGACGGCCTGTCGGCCATAGAGCGCTACACGGCGCGCCGGATGGGCCGGGAGGCAGAGTAGCCACGCCCTGCGTCAGGGCTAATTTCAATCGATCTAATCGCAGGGTGCTGACGGCAGCCGCCGCCTGGTCCCAACCATTTGGGCGAAAGCCGGGCAAAAACCGAACAATATCTTGACGTTCGCAGCCCTGTTTCGCATACACCGCTGCGAAGAGGCGGATTCCGTGCTCGGAATCCGGTCTTTGTCTCAACGGCCCAGGGAGGGGTTCTTTTGGGCCATCAATCGAGGAAAATCCGGCAATGACAATTATTTCCGCCGTCATCGCCTGCGGCCTGCTTTCAATCCTTTACGCCATCTGGGCGACACGTTCGGTCCTTGCGGCCGATCAGGGCAATGCACGCATGCAGGAAATCTCCGCGGCTATCCGCGAGGGCGCACAAGCCTATCTGGCGCGTCAGTACACCACCATCGCCATCGTTGGCGTCGTCGTCCTCGTGCTCGCCTGGTGGTTGCTGTCCATCACCGCCGCGATCGGCTTCCTGATCGGAGCGGTGCTTTCAGGCGCCGCCGGCTTCATCGGCATGCATGTCTCCGTTCGCGCCAACGTTCGCACGGCGCAGGCCGCATCGAACAGTCTCGCTGCCGGCCTCGACATCGCGTTCAAATCGGGCGCCATCACCGGCATGCTGGTTGCTGGCCTCGCCTTGCTCGGCGTGTCGATCTACTACCTCATCCTGACCCACTTCATGGGCCTCCAGCCCAATGACCGCATCGTCATCGACTCGCTGGTCTCGCTCGGCTTCGGCGCATCGCTGATCTCGATCTTCGCTCGTCTCGGCGGCGGCATCTTCACCAAAGGCGCCGACGTCGGTGGCGATCTCGTCGGCAAAGTCGAAGCCGGTATTCCCGAAGACGATCCGCGCAACCCGGCCACGATCGCCGACAATGTCGGCGACAATGTCGGCGACTGCGCCGGCATGGCCGCTGACCTGTTCGAAACCTATGCGGTGACTGTCGTCGCCACCATGGTTCTGGCTGCCATCTTCTTTGGCGGGACCGCCGTGTTGGGTGCGGCCATGCTTTATCCGCTCGCCATCTGCGGCGCCTGCATCCTGACCTCGATCGTCGGCACCTTCTTCGTCAAGCTCGGTTCCAACGGCTCGATCATGGGCGCACTCTACAAGGGCCTGATCGTCACTGGCCTGCTGTCCATCGTCGGCCTCGGCGTCGCCACCCAGGTGACGCTCGGCTGGGGTGAGGTCGGCACGGTCGCCGGCATGGTCATCACCGGCAAGAACCTGTTCATCTGCGGCCTGATCGGCCTCGTGGTGACCGGTCTCATCGTGGTCATCACCGAATACTACACCGGCACCAACAAGCGCCCGGTCAATTCCATCGCCCAGGCGTCGGTCACCGGTCACGGCACCAACGTCATCCAGGGCCTCGCGGTCTCGCTGGAATCGACGGCGCTGCCGGCGATCGTCATCGTCGGCGGCATCATCTCGACCTATCAGCTTGCCGGCCTCTTCGGTACGGCGATCGCGGTCACGACGATGCTCGGCCTTGCCGGCATGATCGTTGCGCTCGATGCCTTCGGCCCGGTCACCGACAATGCCGGCGGCATCGCCGAAATGGCCGGCCTGCCCAAGGAAGTGCGCCACTCCACCGACGCGCTCGACGCGGTCGGCAACACCACCAAGGCGGTGACCAAGGGCTACGCCATCGGCTCCGCTGGTCTCGGCGCATTGGTGCTGTTTGCCGCGTACTCGAACGACCTGAAGTTCTTCGCCGCCAATGGCGACAAATATCCCTACTTCCAGGGCATGGGCGAGATCTCCTTCGATCTCTCCAACCCATACGTCGTCGCCGGCCTGATCTTCGGCGGGCTGATCCCGTATCTGTTCGGCGGCATCGCCATGACGGCCGTCGGCCGTGCGGCGGGCGCCATCGTCGAGGAGGTGCGCAAGCAGTTCCGCGAGGATCCGGGCATCATGGCCGGCACCTCGAAGCCGAACTACGCCCGCGCGGTCGACCTTCTGACCAAGGCGGCAATCAGGGAAATGATCATCCCGTCGCTGCTGCCGGTGCTGGCGCCGCTCGTCGTCTATTTCGGCGTGCTGCTCATCTCGGGCTCGAAGGCGTCCGCCTTTGCAGCGCTGGGTGCCTCGCTGCTCGGCGTCATCGTCAACGGCCTGTTCGTCGCCATCTCGATGACCTCTGGCGGCGGCGCCTGGGACAACGCCAAGAAGTCCTTCGAAGACGGCTTTGTCGACAAGGACGGCGTCAAGCATCTCAAGGGTTCCGAGGCGCACAAGGCTTCGGTGACCGGTGACACGGTCGGCGATCCCTACAAGGACACCGCTGGCCCCGCCGTCAACCCGGCGATCAAGATCACCAACATCGTCGCGCTCCTGCTGCTGGCCGTGCTCGCGCACGGCTGATCTAGGCTTCAGCCCGAAACAACCCGCGGGAGCGATCCCGCGGGTTTTTTGTTGAGCAATGCCATGTCGACGCGTCAACAAGCCGATCTCTTGCATACGGTAAATGCGCCGGTATCTCATCTACCGGCTTGGGTTTCGACGGCTTAAGCATCGCCGGCAAACATACGGGGATCTTGCCCTGATCGAGGCCACAACAAAAACCCGCAGGATCGCTCCCGCGGGTTTTTGGTCGCCTGAGATGATGAGGCTCCCGGAATGGAAGCCGAAAGGAATTAGGCGCCGCCGCCCGGAATGCTGGGTGCCAGCTTGCTGGCACCGTTGATGATCTGGCTGAGGAAGTTCTGGTCCTTGCCGCCGGTCGGTGTGGTGCGTGAGATGAAGTCGAACATCTTGCCGTCCTTCATCCCGTAATTGGCGATCTGGGTGACGCGGCCATCGGCGCCGAAATAGACCGCCAGCACATGCTGATCAATGAGCCGTGGCTTGTCGAAGGCGACGTAGCGCTTGCGCGTCTGCGAAATGTAATAGAAGGCCTCGTTGTCGAAGGTCGCGGTCGTCGACGGCGTGCCGAGCGCCAGAAGCACCTGCTCGCGGCTCGAACCGACCGGCACCAGGT
>NZ_RZQE01000574.1:0-3287 GCF_004022955.1 Mesorhizobium sp. M7A.F.Ca.US.002.01.1.1
CTCAACGTAAGCGTCGACAATGGCGCGAACTTTCCGGCCGCGTCTGGAGACTATCAGACCCTCGATGCCAACGGCGTTGAAACAGCATCGGCGGTGGCTCTATTTCATAGCACGGCATCGGCTTTTGGCCGCTCCGGCGTGATTTGGCTTCCCAACTCCGGAAGCGCCGTTGGCCCCAAGATCATCCAGCAGCTCACTATCGGCGTGACGCGTTTCTTCGTGAATTCGGCGTTGCCGATCAATGCCCTCCGGATCAGTTCGATCACCACCAATGGAAACCTGACGGGAGGCGCGGCGAAGGTCTACGGCCGCTGACGCGTAGCGAACTGAACAGACAGGTGCTCGGGGCAGTTCCCGAGAAGCGGGCCTAGTTTGGCGACCCGACCCGCCCGACAGCATCAAGAGATAACTGCCGCACCTGGCCCTTTCGGGCGCGGGCACGGTGACTGATTCTCGAAAGCCCTTAAATGACCATTCAAGACCCGTTTACGGCCGTTGATCCGGTTCGGCCGCCGGCAGGCTACATTGGCGGCAAGCGCCGCCTGGCGGAGCGCCTGGTGGCGCGCATCGCCGCTATCCCGCACACCACCTATGCCGAAGTCTTCGTCGGCATGGGCGGCGTGTTTTTCAGGCGTCGGTCCAGACCGCGCTCGGAAGTGATCAATGACCGCAGTGGCGATGTCGCCAACCTGTTCCGCATCCTGCAGCGTCATTACCCACAGTTCATGGATACGCTGCGCTTCCAGATCACCTCGCGCCGCGAGTTCGAGCGGCTGAAGGCGAGCGAGCCGCTGACATTGACCGATCTGGAGCGCGCCGGTCGCTTCCTCTATCTCCAGCGCCTGGCTTTCGGCGGCAAGGTGGCCGGCCGCAACTTCGGCGTAGATCCACGATCGTCGGCTGGCTTCAATCTGAACACGCTGGAACCGACCTTGGCCGACATCCACGAGCGCCTTTCGGGCGTCGTCGTCGAGCAGCTCGATTGGTCGGTCTTCATAGACCGCTACGACCGACCGGGGACGCTGTTCTATCTCGATCCGCCATATTTCGGCAGCGAAGGCGACTACGGCAAGGAGCTGTTCGGCCGCGACCAGTTCGAAGCGATCGCCGCGAAGCTGCACGCACTGCAGGGCCGGTTCATTCTGTCCATCAATGACGTGCCCGAGGTTCGCAAGGCGTTCGCCGGTTTCGAGATGCAAGAAGCGGAGCTGCTCTACAGCGTTTCAGGCGGCAAGGGCCGGCCGGCAAAGGAGCTGATCATTTCTGACCGGTCTGGTTGACCGGATTTACCCTCACTGAGACGAGCCGTGGACGTTCAATGCGGATGTCCCTACACTCTTCATCAAGGGGAAACTTAGGCAGGAGGTGGGGATGACCGACATTGCGCTACCTTTGGAGCGGGGTAACTGGGCATGGCTGCGCAGTCCGCGCTTTGATATCTCCTTCATATTAGGCCTGCCGGCGTTGGCTTTTCTCACCGGCTTGGTCATCGTGTGGCAGCCTCGGTTCTTCTATCCGATCTTGGTTTTCGATCTCTGGTTTCTGGGCTACCACCACGTCATCGCCACCTACACACGGCTCTGCTTCGATCGAAAAAGCTTCGCCGAGCATTGGCCTCTGCTGGTCATCTTGCTTCCAGCCGTCACGGTGGGAACGCTCGCGGTCGCGTACGGGTTTGGTCTCTGGACCATCGTGTCGGTCTACTTCTACTGGCAGTGGTTCCACTACACCCGCCAGAGCTGGGGCATCTCGCGCGCCTTTCGCGGCAAGCAGCGGGACGCCCTGTACGAGGACGGCTGGCTCGACCAGGCAATCTTCTATGCGCTGCCCATCCTCGGCATACTCTACCGGTCGCACCAGGATCCAGGCCTTTTCCTCGGGATGGAATTGCGCGTCGTCCCCGTCGCCTCGATCGTCGTGCAAGCTGTCGCCGCAGTGACAGTCGTGCTACTGCTCTTCTGGCTCGCCCGGCGGTTTCAGGCGGTGCGGCAGGGCCGGCTTGCACTGGTCCACACAATCTATATGGCAACCCACTTCGCCGTCTTTGCTGTGGCATATCTCGTGATCACCGACGTCACGCTCGGCTGGCTGGTGATCAACATGTGGCACAACGCGCAATATGTGCTTTTCGTCTGGATGTTCAACACGCGCCGCTTCAAGGATGGGGTCGACCCCGAGGCGCCTTTCCTGTCCTATATCAGCCAGCCCGGCCGGCTCTGGCTCTACATGACCACATGCATCCTGATCACCGGCGTGCTCTACTGGGCCGTGCTTGGCACGCTTGACGTGTTGTTTTTCACAGGTCTGTCGATGACGATCGTGCTCTACCAGATCGTCAATTTTCACCACTACATCGTCGATTCGAGAATATGGAAGGTGCGTAAGGTACCCATCAGACGCACGCTCGGGCTTGAGGGCTAGTAGATGCCGGCCAAGGCGGACGGGCGCGACAATCCGTGGCTCGATCTGCTGCGTTCGATCGCAATCCTGCTCGTTCTCCTTCGTCACGGCGAGCGAGCTGTGTCGGTCAGCTCAAGCGCCCCCCACAGCGTCGCGCACACGATCTTCATGAACGGTTGGGTGGGGGTCGACCTTTTCTTCGTCCTCTCCGGCTACCTCATTGCCAGCCACCTTGTCAGGGCAGGTATCGGCTCGGGGCAATTCGATTTAGTTCGGTATCTCGTTCGGCGAGCCCTGCGCATCGTTCCGGCCTACTACGCCGTGCTGCTCCTGGTCGTGGCGGGAGCCTTCCCGTTCTACGCCGTCGATCCGAAGTTCCTAGGCATTCGCGTGGCGTACCACCTCCTTTTCCTCCAGGACTATCTGCCATCCGACATCAACGTCGTGTTCTGGTCGCTTGGGGTCGAGGAGAAGTTCTATCTGCTCGCGCCAGTTTTGGTGCTTGCGCTCCTGCGTTGCCCTGATCGGGTGAGAACGGCCCTTATCGTGCTGCTGTTTTGTCTTCCGATTGCGGCTCGGGCAGCGGTCTATTTCGGCCAGACGGCGCCCCTCGACTACCAGACGTTCTGGCCCTTGTTGCGCAGCCCTTTCCACATGACGCTGGAAGGCCTGATTGCAGGGGTGGGCATTGCGATCGCAGAGCACGCCGGCAAGCTTAGGATGTCCCGCCGGGCTGCGACGATGCTCCTTTGTGGCGCCGGAGCGCTCATGGCGGGATGGCTTGGAAGCGAAGACTTCATGGCCAATATTTACGCTACGGATGTGATCGTTTAGCCGCCACTGATCGCGTTGCTTGCCGCCGGCATGACTACGGGGGCGGTTGGTTT
>NZ_RZQE01000575.1:0-3283 GCF_004022955.1 Mesorhizobium sp. M7A.F.Ca.US.002.01.1.1
CCCATTGGTCGATGCGCTGGTCGAGCTTTTCGAAACCGGCGGCTTCGACGAGCTGGTTCATTTCGCCTTGCGTGCGCCGGCGCATCACCCAGGCCTCGCCGCCGCGATGCGAGGTCAGGCTGCGGGCGATCAACTCGAGCTGCGGG
The DNA here is from genome assembly GCF_004022955.1 of Mesorhizobium sp. M7A.F.Ca.US.002.01.1.1. Taxonomy (NCBI): domain Bacteria; kingdom Pseudomonadati; phylum Pseudomonadota; class Alphaproteobacteria; order Hyphomicrobiales; family Phyllobacteriaceae; genus Mesorhizobium; species Mesorhizobium sp. M7A.F.Ca.US.002.01.1.1. The sequence goes on from NZ_RZQE01000575.1 coordinate 147, forward strand.
TGCCAAGGCTGGTTGGTGTAGAGCAACAGGCTGCCCGGCTGCATGGCGCTGGCCAATCCACCGAGCGAGCGGGCGATCATCGCATTGTCCGAGAATAGCTCGTAGAGGCCGGAAACGATGGCGAGGTCCGGCGCCGGATCGGCGTTGGCGAGCATGTCGGCATCGAAAGCGTCGGCGCGCTGGAACGTGACGTCAGCCGGCAATTGCCGCTCCGTGATCAGCTTGCGGCCAAGCTGCACGTTGAGGTCGGAATAATCCTGCAGACGCACGCTCGCCGGCTGGTCGGGGCTCTTCACGATGGCATCGAGAACATAGCGGCCGTGGCCGGCGGCGATGTCGAGAATATGCACTGGCCGGCCAGTGGTCTTGAGCGTTGCCAGGCAAGAGCCGATCAGTTCTTCGAGATGCAGCTTGCGCTGGCGGATGCCGCGCCAGCCGATAGCTTCCAGGAAGACACGGTCGACGACGCGGCCAAGGGGCGTAAGTCCGCGCGCGTCGTTTTCGTAGACATAATCCAGCGTCGAGCCGGAATCGAAGCCGGTGGCAATGCCGGTCTTCATGCCTTGGGAAACCCAGGCGCCCATGCGGATGGAGGCGCGGCTGAATGCCCAATAGAGACCCTTTGGCGACATCAAAGCGAGCGGTGAAGCAAGCCGGTCGGCCTCGTCGCGTGTGTAGCCGGCAATGTCCGCCTGCTTCAGGTCGACCGGCGCATCCGGTGCCGCGAACTGCCTGGCCAGGAACGGCCGGATCAGGTCGAGGGCCTTTGCCCGGTCGCGTTCGCCCAGCGTGTCGTGGAAGAAGCCCGGTAGCACATGACGTTCCTTGATGCGGCTGCCGAGATTGACGAAGAACTCGTGCTGCGGGCCGTGGCGCACGACCCAATCGCTGCCCGAAAGCAGAAGCTGCGTCGGCGCGGTGATGGCGCGGGCGTCAGTGACGATGCGGGCTGCGTGCTGATAGAGTTCGACCAGGATGTTGGAAGCGATCGGCCGCGTGATCAGTGGATCGCTCTCGAAAGAGGCGATGCGCACTGGATCATGGGTCAGGAATTTCGCCTTGACGTAGGAATTGACGAAGAAGCCGCCCTTGATCTTCTGCCAGAGCGCTATGCCCTCCTTGGCGAAGGGCACGTAGAGTTTTACCGAGAAGGCCGGTGAGGCCAGCACCATGGCGCGCAGCTTCGGCGCATAGTCATGCACCCAGGCGGCGGCCAGAACGGCGCCGAAGGACTGCGCGATCAGCGCGATATCGCGCGTGGCGAAGCCATCCCTTTCAGCGATCTCGCGCATGAAGCAGTCGATGTCGCGCACCAGCGCCGAGAAGGACGGGGCATAGCCGCGCTCGCCGGACGAACGGCCATTGCCGCGGGCATCCCAGGCATAGAAGGCGTGGTCCGGCATCCGCAATTCATCGACGAGATGGGCCATGCGGCCGCCATGCTCGTGGCCGCGATGGAAGAGCACCACCGCGCCTTTGGCATCGGCCGAAGCCGCCGGCCAGAAGCGGTAGAAGATCTCCGTCCCGTCATGGCTGCGGAAGACCCGCTCCTGCGCTTGCCGCGCAAGGCTTTCCGTGACCGCGGCCGCGATGGGTTCGTGCATCATGGTCTTTCCCTCTGGCGGCCCCACTGGCGGCATTGCGAGCCTCGATGCTCAGCTGGCGCTGCCAATAAGCCCGGCGCGTATCCGGTTTATGGCGGTCAGCAGCGAAAGCGTTGCCATGGCCGGAAACACAAATGGCGCGATCGATACCGGCCACAGCCCTGCGGCGCACAGCACGGCGACGACGCCAAGCGCCAGCGCCCTGTCGCTCTTGCCGAACGGCCCGGCATAGTTGCGGCCGATCTTGGCGGCGATGCCGAGCACGCCGGCAAACTCGGTCAGCGCCGCCGATATTGCGAAGGCGACGACGCCCCATGCGCCAAATTCCGGAAAGACGGCAAAAGGCAGAATCAGCGCGAGGTCCGAAACGACATCGCCCAACTCGTTCAGATACATGCCGAGCGTCGAGGCTTGGCCATGCTCGCGCGCCAGCATGCCGTCCACGGCATTCAGCGCCATGCGCACGAACATCACCACGGGGATAAGCAACAGCAGCCAGCGCCATTCATGCCGGATCGCAATGGCCGCGCCGGCGGCTATCGACATCGCGGCCGCCAGGATGGTTATGCTGTTTGCGGTGACCCCGATAGCCGCCAGCCGATTGACCAGCGGCCGCAGTCGACCCTGGAAGGCCGGCTTGAGAGCGTAAAGCGTCGGCATTGCGTTGATCCCCCGATCCTGTTCAGCGGCTGTACATCAATATGCCAGACGCGACCAGCGGAGAGGCGGCGCGGCCATCATGCGTTCGCAAATCGATAACCATGATTTGCCCGGCAAAGCTGTCATGCACATTTGTCGGCTTTGTGTGCACTGCGGCATCTTGAATAGTGAGCACGCTTATTATATATCTCGCTCATGGTTTCCGATGGCATCGACAGATTGGGCTTCTTGATCCACGACGTGCAGCGCCTGATGCGCAAGCGCTTCGAGGCGAGGGCCAGTGGCTTGGGGCTTTCTTCGGCGCAATGGCGGCTTCTGGTCCGCGTTGCCAAGGAAGACGGTGTCGCGCAGGCGCGGCTGGCCGAACTTCTCGAAATCGAGCCGATCAGCGTTTCGCGCCTGGTCGACCGCATGGAGGAGGGAGGCTGGATCGAGCGTCGTTCCGACGCTGCCGATCGCCGCGTCCGCATGATCTTCCTGACGCCCAAGGCAAGCGATGCCTACGCCGTGATCAAGAGCATTGCCGGAGAAGTCTATGAGGAATCGCTGGTCGGCGTGAAACCGGAAGCCCGTCGCGTCCTCGTCGAGGGACTTGAGGCGATGGTCCGCAACCTGACCGACGACGAGACGCCGTCCATTGAAAAAGTGAAGAACACAGAGGGCGCAGCAGCATGAACGCGGTAGCCAAGATAGACGAGAAAGTGACCGAACTGGAAATGGAAGCGCCGGCGCAGCCGGCCGCGGCCCCGGCGACCGTTGCTCCCCCGGTGCAGCCGGCTCCGGCGCCGGTGAAGAAAAAGCGCCGGCTGGGCCGCTTCCTGCTGATGGTCGCGCTGCCTGCGGCATTGGCTGTTGGCGGCGGCTATGTCTGGG
>NZ_RZQE01000576.1:0-3268 GCF_004022955.1 Mesorhizobium sp. M7A.F.Ca.US.002.01.1.1
GTCGCGCAGCGCCTGATGGTGGCCTTTGCAGCGGCGCTGCTGGCGACGCTGGTCACCGCTCTGTTCATCGACGGAGCCTCGGTGTTCGCAGCCCTGGGCGTAGGCCTTGCCGTCTGGCTGATCCTTGGCGCGCTCACCGATCTCGCCGTCAAATCCGGCTTTCGGACCGTCGCAACGGGGATCATGGTCCGGCGCTTGCTCGGCTTGCCGCGCTCGGTCTTCGGCACAGCCTTCGCTCACCTCGGCCTCGGCCTGACCACGCTCGGCATCGTCGGCACACTTTGCTTCGGCACCGAGAAGATCCTGTCGATGCATGCCGGCGAGACCGTCGAACTGTCCGGCCATACGCTGCGTTTCGTCGGGCTTTATCCGGCCCAGGGACCGAATTACAGCGAGGATCGCGGCCGCTTCGAGCTGATCGGCGTCAGCGGCAGCCCTGTTGGCGAAATCAGCTCCGCCAAGCGGTTTTATCCGGTGCGGCAGATGACGACGACGGAATCCGGCATCAGGACGATCGGTTTCTCGCAGCTCTACATCTCGCTCGGCGACGAGGGCAAAGACGGTTCGGTCGTCGTGCGTTTGTGGTGGAAGCCGCTGGTGACGTTGATCTGGGGCGGTGGCCTGATGATGATGGCGGGCGCGGCGATGTCGCTGATGGACCGGCGCCTGCGCGTCGGCGCGCCGTCGCGACGGCGCAAGCAGGCGAGCGTGGTGCCATCCGCGACCCTGCCATGAACGCACGGCTTTCGCTGACCTCCATTATCCTGCTGCTGGCGCTGTTTTTTGCCGGCACGGCCTTGGCGGTGAAGCCTGACGAGATGCTGCCTGATCCTGCACTTGAGGCGCGGGCTCGGGCGCTTTCGGAAGGCTTGCGCTGCATGGTCTGCCAGAACCAGTCGATCGACGAATCCGATGCCGACCTTGCCCGCGACCTGCGCGTCCTCGTGCGTCAGCGCCTCGTCGCCGGCGACACTGACCAGCAGGTCATGGACTACGTGGTTTCGCGCTATGGCGAGTTCGTGCTGCTCAAGCCGCGTTTCGACCTGCGCAATGCATTGCTGTGGGGCACGCCTGTCCTGCTGTTGCTGGTGGGAGGCGTTTTCATCGTGCTGACCGCGCGGTCGCGTCGCTCGACGGCAACCAATGCGCTGACCACTGAGGAACAGGCGGCGCTGGACAAGATACTAGGCAATTAGCTCGGCCATTCCTCCGAGGGCCAGTCCCGCGACGTGTGAATGACGCGCAGGATAACGACGCACTGACGGCCAGCAATCGGGCGCAACTCATAAGCAATGATGTACGGCAGGCGGCCGATGAACGTCTCATATGTGCCTGTTACCCGGCCTGGCCGGCCCGTCGCCATATCACCAAGGCCTCGGCCCATTTCACGAATACGATCCGCCAGGCGTGCTTGCTGTCATTTATAAAGCCTTGTGCTGAGTTGTGTACAAGATAGCGCATAGGGCATCGCGGCCAACGGGTTTGTGCGTCTCCCGACCCCAAAACATTACCAAAGTTTCATGTGTCGGAAATGGCGCTGTAATGTGCGCCACTCTAATTCTCTTGCTTGAGGATGCCCATCAGCAGCGTCCATTTGGAAAGAGGATACGAGATCCATGAATATTGCCCCCCGTTCATATTCCGTCACCCGCAAGCGTCTCATGGCTGCCGTCGCGTCTGTCGCCGTGGCTGGTGCGATCGGCGTCGGTGCGCTGACCAGCGGAACCAGCCCTGTTCTGGCCGATGCCGTGCGCGTCGAGGCGCCGCAGGTACCGGGCTTCGCCGATGTCGTCGAGCGGGTTTCTCCCGCTGTTGTCAGCGTCAAGGTCAAGGCCAAGATCAGCCCGGCCGCCGATGACGGCTCCGACCCGTCCGACGATCAGGATGGCATGAACAACCTGCCCAACAATCCGCAACTGCGCCGCTTCTTCAAGGAATTCCGCGGCTTTGGTGATCAGGACGGCCAGGGTGGCGGCAACAGGCGCTTCAGCCATCGCGACCGCAACAACGACCAGCCGCGGCCGGTTGCACAAGGGTCCGGCTTCTTCATCTCGGATGACGGCTATCTCGTCACCAACAACCACGTCGTTTCGGAAGGCTCGGCCTTCACCGTGGTGATGAATGACGGCAAGGAACTCGACGCCAAGCTGATCGGCACCGACCCGCGCACCGATCTCGCCGTGCTCAAGGTCGATGGCGTCGGCAAGTTTACCTATGTCGACTTCGCCGATGACTCCAAGGTTCGCGTCGGCGACTGGGTGGTGGCCGTCGGCAATCCGTTCGGCCTTGGTGGCACCGTCACCGCCGGCATCGTCTCCGCCCGCGGCCGCGACATCGGCGCTGGCCCTTATGACGACTTCATCCAGATCGACGCATCGGTCAACCGCGGCAATTCTGGCGGCCCGACCTTCAACCTCAACGGCCAGGTCGTCGGCATCAACACCGCGATCTTCTCGCCGTCCGGCGGCAGCGTCGGCATCGCCTTCGACATTCCCGCTTCGACCGCCAAGCAGGTCGTTCAGGACCTGATGAAGAGCGGTTCCGTTCAGCGCGGCTGGCTCGGTGTCGAAATCCAGCCGGTCACCTCCGACATCGCTGAGTCGCTTGGTCTGAAGTCCAACAACGGCGCACTGGTTTCCAGTGCCCAGGACGATGGTCCCGGCAAGAAGGCGGGCATCACGGCCGGTGACGTGATCACCCAGGTCAACGGCAAGGACGTCGCTTCGCCGAAGGAACTGGCACGGCTGATCGGCGCCTACTCGCCTGGCAAGTCGGTTGACGTCACCGTGTGGCGCGACGGCAAGAGCCAGACGGTCAAGGTCGATCTCGGCAAACTGCCCTCGAGCGACAAGCAGGCCTCTGTCGACCAGTCGCAGCCTGCCGCTCCGGCAAAGCCCGACACGCTGGCCGATCTCGGCCTGACCGTCACCAAGTCCGAAAACGGCAAGGGGCTGGTGGTGACCGACGTCGATCCTGACAGCGATGCTGCCGATCGCGGCATCCAGCCGGGCGACGTCATCACATCGGTCAATTCGACCGAAGTGAACGGCACCGACGACGTCACCAAGGCGATGACCGAAGCGGTCAAATCCGGCCGCAAGGCGGTGCTGATGCAGATCACCCGCGACGACACCAATCGTTTCGTCGCGCTGCCCGTCGCCAAGGGCTGAGGTCGGCTCCGGAGCGTTCTCTCGGCCTTCCGAGGCGGGTGAGGGCGTTCCGGCGGCAAGTTGGACTTTTCCAGTGCGCCGGTTCAACACCCCCGAGC
>NZ_RZQE01000577.1:0-3220 GCF_004022955.1 Mesorhizobium sp. M7A.F.Ca.US.002.01.1.1
CGATGGTCGAGGAATTTCCGGTCCGGTGAGCGAGCAGCATGAAGAAGGCGATGCCGGCGCCGGTGCCCAGCAGCACGGCCGCGCCGACGACATGCAGGAACTTGAGCATGAAGTAGGTCATCAGCGTTCCTCCAGGACCGCCAGCGCGACAAAATGCAGAACCAGGATCGGCAGGATCTTCAGGAATGGGCCGAGCGGCTCGTTCCACAGTTCTGGTCGCAGCATGGTCCCCGCGATCGCATAGAAAAGAGCCACCGCAATCGCCCCGAACAGCCCCAGCCGACTGGTCGGTCGCCAGGCGATCAACGCGCCGACCGCCATGTCGGCCAACGCTCCGGCGATGACCGCCGGTTCCGCCAGCGGACCGATGGCCGTGCCGACCAGCAAGTCGACCCCGCGGCGCCAGCCGGTGGTCAGGGAAATGATGCCGGTCATGATCCAGAAGAAGGGCAGGACAGTAAAGATCGCCGGCTTGACGAAATAGAGACGGGCGAACCATCGCTCCTGCACCGTCGCGGGATTGAGCTTTAGCGCCGCTTCGAGGCTGGATGGTTGGATCCCTGTCGCTGTGATCCACGCCTGCGGGTCGCCGACAGCGCCCCGCACGATTTCCTTGGCCGCATTGCTGCGCATCGGCGGGCGCCAGCCGAGCAGAGCCGCCGCATCGCCGACCCGGTACAGGCCGGCCGCGACGCTACCGGGCAGAGTGAACTCTCCAGCCGGTCTCGACCCGAGCCAGCGGCGGTAGAGGCCGACCACCTTGCTCATCGGCAGCGCTTCAGGTCCGGCAAGGTCAAGCGCAAGGTGCGATGCGCTATCGGGCCGGAGAAAATGCAGGACAGTGGCGATCACGTCATCCAACTGTACGACCTGAAGCCGACCCGTGCTGGGCATCACCGGCAACAGTGGCAATGCGGCCAGTCCGCGAAACAGCGCACTGGCGCCGAACGCCGGCCGGCCCAGCACGACCGACGGGCGCAGGATGACCCAGTCCAAATCGCGCGCCATCAACGCCTGGTCGCCAGCCAGCTTGGTGGCCGAGAAGGCGGACGGCTGCAGCCGATCGACCCCGATTGCCGAGAAGTGAATGACTTTTCTCACGCCCGCCTGCTCACAGGCGGCAAAGAGTGCCGATGCGCCACCCGCATGCACACCGCCAGTGCTTTCTTGCGCGCTGTCCTGCAGCACGCCGGCGCAGTTGACGACCGCGTCGATGCCTATCAGATGCGGGCTCCAGTCCTGCGTCTGCAGCGCCTTTGCCATGTCGAACAAGACAGGCGGCAAGCCTCTGAAGGGAGCGGCGCCGGCACGATGCAGCACGCGAACGATTTCATATCCATCGGCGGCCAGGCGCGCACAAAGAGAAGCTCCGATCAGACCCGACGCGCCGGTGACGAGGACCCTCACCTGGCACCTGAAAACTGCAGTGACAGTCGCGCCTCATCCTGTCTGCACGCGGAGCCGGACGAAACAGCGGTGTCGCTGCGATCGGGCCGCACGATCGAGCGATTCCGCGCGCCTCGCCGAGGGCAGATGGAAGCGAGCGTCGCGGCGCTGCTGGCGCGTCCGGCCAGAGCTCCGACAGTTTCGAGCAATGATATCGAGCGGAAGCTCGGGTTGATTGTTCCTTTGGTTTCTACCATGGGCGCTGATCCCAAGCTGCCACGGATGTTCCTGCCACCATTCATGGGCAAGGCGAGTTGTTCGCGCAGGAATGACCGCCTCGGACGGTTCAATGCAACAACCGTATCCACTATTTGCTCATGCACGCAGCGCCAGCCAACCTGATCGACGGTGTCGATGGACTCGATCTCCCTCCCGCCCAACGCGTTCAGCTAGATCTAGGCGGCATCTTGCAGCGCCCTTTCATTTACGCTGGTGCCTCCAAGCTGCGTCAACGCCTCGTCCGTTGCCTTCTCTTCGTCGAGCGTCTGCTGCAGCAGCGGAACCGCGTCATTCAAGCCGAGCAGCCTTGCCCAGGTTACCAATGTCCCATAACGGGCGATCTCATAATGCTCGACGGCCTGGGCAGCGGCAACAAGCCCGGCGTCGAGGGCCGGCGCCGCCTGGAACTCCTTCAGTATCTCCCCGCCCTCCTCAATGATGCCGTCGATCGCGGGACAGGTCTTGCCCTGCGCGCGCTTGCCGAAAATCTCGAACACCTGCTGCAGCCGCTCAACCTGACCCTCAGTCTCGTCGCGGTGCTTCTCGAACGCGGCGGTCAACTCTTGCGATTCGGTACCCCTGGCCATTTTCTTGAGGGCACTTAACGCTCCGCGTAGTATATGTCCTTCAAGGCTTCGTAAAATAGATCTTCCAGGCCCTTTGTGCTGCTCTGGGCGCTTTTCTTCGTCGCCATCTCCATGTCCCACTTCGAGTTCAATGCTTCGCGGCATATGCAGCTCTAACAACCAAGGCCATCGGTTGTTCCTCGCCCTCAAAGACATCGTGGGAACACGAGCAAGGACCGTGGGGATCTCGCTCCGTTCTGGTCGGCACAACCGGCGCCATGTCGCCTCTGCGCCTGGCTAGCCTCGCGGCCGCTTGTCAAGCCGCCTGCCGCGCCTTAACCGGCGTTCTCGCCTATCGAAGTCGATTGCTGGTCACGCTTTCGCCGATCAATGTTGATAAGACGGCGGTCGGGGGCCGCGGTGCCGGAACGACCTCTTCAGCGTTTTGTGGGCAAGCTGCTGTGAGACCAGATCGCGCGCTTTTCGGCACATATTGCAAGCCACAATGGTCGCTCGGCTGCCTCTGCCGGTCTAAACGGGACCCGGCCCGCGGCATGCCCGGATGGTTGAAGCGGATTGTTGAAAAGGTGTGTCGGGGTGAACTAGATCATGCGCCGCCATCGGTTGCGACGATCGAGCGACGATTGCTCCTACCGGCCGCCCGACCGCCGTTTCGCTTCTTCATCGATCCTGCGACCTGAGAATCTTGAGTGCCTCGTCCTTGGTGAGGCCGCACTTTCGGGCAAAGTAGTTCGCTTCGATGGCCCTTTCGCGATCCGTCCGAGACGCGGTGTTCTGCTTGGCCTTCTTGCCCATCGATGCTATCGCCTCGATTATATCGCCTGCTGGTGATCAAGCGCCTACGCCGTGGGAGGGCTCACGCGGGGATCGGGTCACCAATCTTGCAGCTCCGCTGCCTGGCTCGAACTGTGGTTTGGCGCGATTGTTCCGAGATCGCAGAACTTCGCAAGAGATGCCTGGCGCCGGAC
>NZ_RZQE01000578.1:0-3218 GCF_004022955.1 Mesorhizobium sp. M7A.F.Ca.US.002.01.1.1
GCAGGGCGTCAAGGTGTCGGGCAAGACCGTCACCATCGGCGCCGCCACCACGCATCACGCCGTTGCCAATGACGAGAAGCTGAAGAAGGCCTGTCCGGCGCTTGCCCATCTGGCGTCACTGATCGGCGATCCGGCGGTGCGCCATAAGGGGACGATCGGCGGCTCGATCGCCAACAACGACCCGGCGGCCGATTATCCGGCGGCGCTGCTGGCGCTGGGCGCCACCATTATCACCAACAAGCGCGAGATCGATGCCGACAAGTTCTTCAAGGGTCTGTTCGAGACCTCGTTGAAGGAAGGCGAGATCGTCACCGCCGTCACCTTCACCGCGCCGGCCAAGGCGGCCTATGAAAAGTTCCGCAATCCGGCATCGCGCTACGCCATCGTCGGCGTGTTCGTTGCCAAGGGCAAGGATGGCGTCAGCGTCGCCGTCACTGGAGCCGGCGATGACGGCGTCTTCCGCTCGAAGGAGATCGAGGCAGCATTGGCCAAGAATTTCGCGGCCTCGGCACTGGAAGGTGTGAAAGTGCCGGCGAAGAATCTGATGACCGACATCCATGCCTCGGCCGATTATCGCGCCAATCTGATCGCGGTGATGGCCAAGCGCGCGGTTGCGGCAGCCAACGCCTGAGAAACTGTTTGGAAACTCTACTCCGGCGGCCATCTGATGGCGTTTTCTGTGCTTCCGGTGCTCACGTACCAAAAGTACGCTCCGCTCCGGTTCTCGAAACCACCACCATATGACTCGCCAGGGCGAGTTTCGAAACAGTTTCTAATACGATCGGTCGCAGACAAGGAAAGGGGGCCTCCGTGGCCCCTTTTCTCGTGCGGCGGCCTGCATCCGTTCAGTTGCTGATGGAATCGCTGCCGCACTGCTTGAAGCAAATCCCCGCCGAGCCGGAGGCCGGACCTGATCCGGCAGCAATCTCGCACTTGCACAAATTCATATTGCACTGCAATATGGACTGGGCGGGAATGCGAGCTGGGTTCGAAATGTACCGTCGTACCCTTCGCATACCTATTGCGAGAGGATCGGCATGACCGACATTTCCGCGACGCATGTCGTTCCGTCCCGATCCGCCGCCGACAGATCAACCAGAACAAGACTGGCCTATCTCGACGGCTGGCGCGGGCTTTCGATCGCGCTGGTTCTGATCGGCCATTTCTTTCCGGTTCCGGGAATCAATCTTGGCGTGCTGGGCGTCGAATTCTTCTTCGTGCTCAGCGGCCGGCTGATGGGCGAGATCCTGTTCATCGAACGCTACCCGCTGAAAAAATTCTTCAAACGCCGCTTCTCCCGCATCTATCCGGCTCTTCTGGTCTTCGTAGTCGTCGCGATGATCGCGCTCTCCGGCACGTTCCTCGCCTTCAAATGGAAGGCCGCGCTGACGGCGCTGACATTCACCTACAATTATGCCGGCATTCTCGTGGCTCGGGCAGGGGCGCTCGACCATATCTGGTCGCTCTGCATCGAGGAGCACGCCTACATCATCCTGGCGCTGATCAGCGTCATCGTCTCAAGTCGCTCTCGCGTGGTCGTGCTGCTCCTGGCGCTGGCCTTGCTGGCCATGGCCAATGGCGCGGTTTCGTACTGGGTCTTGGGGATGGACTACGAAACCACTTATTGGCGCACGGATGTGCACATCGCGTCGATCCTCCTGTCGGCTTCGATCTGCCTGCTCAAGGCCGACGGCAGGCTGCCGGCGTTTTTGAGAGGCAAGCATGTGGCCCTGGTGGCAACGGTCTGTGCCGTTGTCCTGTTCCTGGATCGGGTGCCGACGCCGATGCACTATCTCTTCGCGGTGCCGCTGCTGGCTCTGGCCGTCAACGCACTCGATTTCAGCCCACGGTATTTTTCCGGATTGCTGTCGTCCTGGCCGATGGCGACGCTGGGGCTGTGGTCGTACTCGCTCTATTTATGGCAGCAGCCGTTCTACAAATTCGTCTATGAGCAAGGCAGCGCGCCGATACCGATGCTGGCCGCGGTCTTCGCTTGCGCGGCCTGCAGCTACTACCTCATAGAGCGCCCGGCGCGCGAATGGCTCAACCGCAACTGGTGAATGCCGTCGTGCCCGGCCAGATGATCGTGAGTGCAGGTGGAGGGATCGTGCTTCGTAAGCAGACGATCCATTAATTGTTTCTAATCTAACTTTCGGGAAAGCAATGACCTGCTTTCCGATCTGGGCCAGTCTCATTAGACATTGGTCTTATGGCAGGCATTCCTTATTGCCTCGCCGGCTTACCCGCCTAGTTTGTTCGCAGGACACATCTGAGAAGATGGTTCGAAGACGCATCTGGGAGGATGGAATGGATACGACCGGGGAAAGGGCGGGCGGCTGGCTCGACCGCTCACGCACCGTCGCCGAGCCTGGCTTCAGCAGGTGGATGGTGCCGCCGGCGGCGCTCTGCATCCACCTTTGCATCGGCCAGGCCTATGCGTTCAGCGTTTTCAACTTGCCGATGTCTAAGCTGATCGGCATCACCGACTCGGCGCCCGACGACTGGAAATTGACCGGCCTCGGCTGGATTTTCTCGATCGCGATCCTGTTCCTGGGCATTGCGGCGGCGTTCGGCGGCGGCTGGCTGGATCGCGTCGGTCCGCGCAAAGCCATGGTCGCTTCTGCCTGTTGTTTCGGCGGCGGCTTCATTGTCTCGGCGCTCGGCGTCTATCTGCACCAATTGTGGATCATCTATCTCGGCTACGGCGTGCTGGGCGGCATCGGTCTCGGCCTCGGCTATATCTCGCCGGTCAAGACGCTGATCACCTGGTTTCCGGACCGGCCGGGCATGGCAACCGGCATGGCGATCATGGGCTTCGGCGGCGGCGCCTTCATCGCCTCGCCGCTGTCGGTTTATCTGATGAAGCTGTTTTCGACGCCTGAGCACATCGGCGTCGCCGAAACCTTCCTGGTGCTGGGCATCGTCTATTTCGTCTTCATGCTGATCGGCGCCGTTATCGTCAGGGTGCCGCCGGAGGGCTGGAGGCCTGCCGGATGGACGCCGCCGGCGGCACAGAATGCGATGGTGACGACGTCCAATGTCCATCTCGACGATGCGTTGAAGACGCCGCAGTTCTGGCTGCTGTGGGGCGTGCTGTGCCTTAATGTGACGGCAGGGATCGGCGTGCTCGGCCAGGCCTCGGCGATGAGCCAGGAGATGTTTCCGGGACGCATCACGCCTGCCGCTGCCGCCGGCTTCGTCGGCCTGCTGTCGATCTT
>NZ_RZQE01000579.1:0-3217 GCF_004022955.1 Mesorhizobium sp. M7A.F.Ca.US.002.01.1.1
GAAATGGGTGACGATGGTGACCATCAGCCGGCCCTGCAGGGCCGCAACCAGCCCCGGCGTGATGCGCGACGGCAGCGCCACCGGAACGCGCGTGTGGAGGCGCAGCAGCCGCACATGCGCGATCCCTTCGATGCGCGCGCGGATTTCGGCCAGCGCCTTGTCGGGCAGCGACAGCGGATCGCCGCCGGTCAGGATCACCTCGCGGATTTCGGGATGCTTGGCGATATAGGCCAGCGCCGGCTCCAGCGCCTCGCGCGTATAGCCCCTGCCGATCGAGGTCAGAGATTCCTTGCGGAAGCAGAACCGGCAATAGACCGCGCATTGATAGGTCGGGAACAGCAGCACCCGGTCGGCATGGCGATGCGTCAAGCGCGGCACCGGGCTGAAGTCATGGTCGGCGATCGGATCGTCGAGTTCGCCTTCCGCTTCCTCCAGTTCTTGCGGAGAGGGGATGACCTGCGCCCGGATCGGATCAGCCGGGTCGTTCCAGTCGATCAGGTCGAGATAGGCTTTGGGCGCGCGCACCTTATGGTTCGCCGCCGCGGCCTGGGCGGCTGCGCGCTCGGCTGACGACAGCGGGAGGCGGTCAAGGTCGCGGACGTGGCGCACCCCGGCGCGGACGTCCGCCTGCCAGGCGGTGTCAGGATCGGCGGAGCGTGCATCGTGGAGGTTCGTGTCTGAAGTCATCAGGGTTCTCGGGGCAGTTTCTGGCGGAGCTATCGGCCGGATGGCCAGGCGGGTCAACCTTCTGGGGTGGTCGCCGCCATCAAATCCACCGCCCGCAAATCCGTAGGTATTTAGCCAAAATGGCACTATTCTGCGCAGTCTGGGCTTCAGGGAAAACGAATGGATTTCAGCACAGGCCATGGTTACCTGCTCATCGGCGGCCTCATCCTCGTCGGTACTGGGCTGCTCATCCTGTCGCTGATCGTCAATCTGCGCGTCGCCCACAGTGTGCGCGACGACGTGCGTCATCGCGAAAAGCTGCTGGAATACTACCGTAACATCTTCTCGCAGTTGGGCGTGATCCTGATCGGCATCGGGGTGTCGCTGTTCATCTTCTTTTTCCAGCAGAATTACCAGGACCAGCGCAGACGCGAAACGGATCTCCAGCAGGTTCTGGCCAAGCTGGCGGCGCGCATCGCTCGCGGCGCTCCCCTCGTCGAGTCACTTGGCGAATTCGACGCGCTGCTGGATGACGGCGGGGCCTACGTTAGTCCCGAACTTGGTGGAACCAACGCCGCCATCGGCGCGCAGGGAGCGGAGCTTGGCAAGCAGATCCGCGAAATCCTGCTGGTTGAGCGCGACGTCGACATCCGGGACTTCGACATCCTCAACCTGTCGCGCGATTTCGAGTCGTCGTTCGTCGTCAACCAGCTCGATCCGACGCTATGGTTCGACATCGTGCGCGACGAGAGCGAGATCAAATATGCCATCACCCAACTCACCCTCGACTACAAGGACCTGCAGGATGCGATCGGCGGCGAGCCGATCGAGGTTGCGATCGCCAATCCTGAAACCGAGCGCAAGATCAAGCACGAGGTGCTCGACATCTTCTACGATGCCGACCTCTTGCGCCAGCGCAGCAGGCGATTTCTCGGCCGTGCGTGCTGGCTTCTCAGCCACGGACGCAGCTTTGTCAGTCTTGCACCGGTCGAGGCGATCGAAGCCGACGCGAGGTCACATCAGGAATGGATCGACAGATCGAAGCCCTCGCTGGCACAGACGAAATCGGGCAACGGCGATTGCTTCAAACTGCTCCGATACGGCCCGGCATCCTGACTCCCGGCGGGACCGGTCGATTTGGAAGTCAGTCCCCCACACGTTGCAGCGTGCCGAGATGATTGTCGTCGAGAAAACCTACAGTCATGGCCGACGCCTTGCCGTCAGCGCCGACCACGAAACTTACACCCGAGGGGCTGTCCGGCGTCTCCGCGTCGGGGAAGGTCAGGAAAAGATCACCGTCGAAATGCCTCAATGAATAGGACCGGCCGGCGGCCGGGCCTACCTTGAGTACAAGGTCGTCTCCCGCTTTCGACACAATCGCGTCGCCGATGAAGTCGTTGGCGTACCGGCCAGCATAGACACTGCCCGGCCCGGCTCGCCGTGACGGAGACGGCGGCGCGGCATAGGCGGCCTTGGCCGCCGCGACCGCCGGACCGAACAGGCCCGCATAGATATCATTCCACGCCTTGACCCAGTCCTTCTCGACCTTACCGTCGAAGACGAGATCGGCGAAGCTGTCGGACAATCCCTCCGGCAGGCCAGTCGGAAAGGCGTTGGCGACGATGACTATGCCCAACTTCTCCTTTGGGAAGACTGTCACCAGGGTACGCGCGCCGACGCTGAAAGCGCCGGCGTGGCCCCAGCTCAGGCCGTGTCGGCCGAATTCGACATTCCAGCCGAGGCCGTAGAACGATGCGCCGCCGGAGACGGGATTGTTGCCGCGCGCTATCAGCGGAACATGCGTCTGGCTTAGCGCATCGGCGGCAATCAGTGTCTTGCCGGCATAAACGCCGTTGTGGAGGATGAGGCGCACCCATTGCGAGAGGTCACGTGCCGTAGAGCTGACGCCGCCGGCGGGCGCCTGCGCATCCGGATCGCGCTCTATCCTCGCTGCCCAGGCGCCATCGACCTTGACGTGAAGCGCGGCGCGGTTGGTTCGCTTGACGAAGTCCGAATGGCGGGAACTCGTGGAGGCCATGCCCAGCGGACGGTAGAGCTTCTCCTCGGCGACCTGCTCCCAGGGCTTTCCCGTCGGTGTCGCGGCTGCCACGGCACCCTCTGTCAATCCGAAATTGCTGTAAGAATACCCGGCCCGAAAGCTCGACGATGGCGGCACGAACCGCAGGCGATGCAGGATCTCGACGCGGTCGTAGCCAATGTCCTCGAGGTCGTCTCCGGCGGTGCCTGGAAGCCCGCTGCGATGCGAAAACAGGTCACGGACGGTGAGCTGGCTTGCCGGATAAGGATCGGCCAACCTGAAGGCCGGATCGAGATCGGCGATCTTCGAATCCCAGGACACGATCCTGTCGCTAACCAACGCCGCTACGACGGTGGCGGAAACCGGCTTGGAAAGGGAGGCGATCTGGAACACCGTGTCGGCGTCGACGGTCTCAGGCTTGCCGGCCTCGCGATGCCCAAAACCCTTGAGGAAGATCACCTCGTCATCGCGCACGACGCCGATGGCGAGCCCGGGTACGGCACCGTCCGCGAC
>NZ_RZQE01000057.1:0-20445 GCF_004022955.1 Mesorhizobium sp. M7A.F.Ca.US.002.01.1.1
ATCCGCGGCCGGAAAACGCCGCCGGCGGCTTCTTCACCACGCGTGACCGCAAGAATATCCGCTACGGCCTGTTCGGCGCGGTCGCTCGCCCGATGAAGGGCACCGTGGTCCTGCTCACCGGCCGCAACGAGTGCATCGAGAAATATTTCGAAACCATCCGCAACCTTGCCGATCGTGGCTTTGGCGTCGCCACGCTCGACTGGCGAGGCCAGGGCGATTCAGACCGGCTGATCCGCGATCGCCAGCGCGGCTACGTCAGCAGCTTCCGCGACTACACCGCCGACCTCGAACAGTTCTTCGAGGAGATCGTGCTGCCCGATTGCCGCGGACCCTACTACATCCTGGCCCATTCGGCAGGCGCATTGATCACCCTGCTGGCCGCGCCGTCGATGGTGAACCGCGTCCGGCGCATGGTGCTGATCGCGCCCTTCCTGACGCTGCCCGACCTGCCGGTCTCGATCTCGACGGTTCGCCGCGTCTGTTCCCTGTTCTGCGCTCTCGGCCTCGGCCGGCTCTATGCCGCCTGGGGTCCGCGGCCGAGGGTAACGGCCCCTTTCGAGACCAACAAGCTGACATCGGACCCGGAACGCTATCGGCGCAACACACGGATCTATGAAGAATACCCGCAACTGGCGCTTGGCGGGCCGACGATCCGTTGGCTGCGGGCAGCCGCGAAAGCTTCGGAAGCCGTCAACGACCCCGACTTCATGGCCCGGATCCAGGTCCCGCTGCTGATCATCGCCGCCGGCGCCGACCAGGTCGTCTCGACCAGGGCTGTCGAAGCCTACGCCAGGCGTCTGCGGCTCGGTTCATTGCTGATGATCGACGGCTCCCGCCACGAAATCCTGCAGGAAGCCGACATCTACCGCGAGCAATTGCTCGCCGCCTTCGACGCCTTCATTCCCGGCAGCGACGACCCCACGGCCTGACGGCCGCCGGTCGCTGGTCAGCCGCGCAAGGCAGCCATGGCAGCTGCGTGGAGTTCCGGCGTTGCAGCCGCCAGGACATCGCCGCCCTTTTCCGCAGGCCCGCCATCGAATGTGGTGACCACACCGCCTGCCTTCTCGATGATCGGGATCAGCGCCACGATGTCGTATGGCTTCAAACCGGGATCGGCGACGATATCGACGCTTCCCGAAGCGATCATGGCGAAGGCATAGCAATCGGCGCCATAGCGGGCGAGTTGGATCTGTCTTTCGAATGCATCGTAACGGTTGCGCGCTTCGCCTTTGAATAGCGCCGGCGTGGTGGTGAACAGCGTCGCCTGGTCCAACTTCGTCGTCTTGCGGGTCGTCAGTTTTCGCGGCCCGCCCGGCCCCTCATAGTGCGAACCTGAGGCGTTGGCGTAGAACAGCTCGCCGGTGAAGGGTTGCGCCATCATGCCGGCAACGGCGTCACCGTCGACCGTCAGCCCGACCAGCGTGCCCCACACCGGCAGGCCGGAAATAAAGGCGCGCGTGCCGTCGATCGGGTCGATCACCCAGACATGCCGGCTCGAAATGTTCTCGCTGCCATGCTCCTCGCCAAGAATGCCATGGTCGGGATACTCGGCAGAGATCAACGCCCGGATAGCGCGCTCGGCCTCGCGATCGGCCTCGGTGACCGGATCGAAACTGCCCTGTTCCTTGTTGGCGACCGCGCCTTGGGCACGAAAGCGCGGCAAGGTCTCCGCCGCCGCCACCTGCGCGATGCGGCGCATGAAATCGACACTGATGTCCAACTGATTCTCCCGCACTGCAGCATGTCCGAGCCGTGCTCTGCCGCCAATTTCGTACCAAAACAAGTGTGTTCGACGACTTCTCCGCGACGGCATCTGTTGCCCGGATGTCACATAAGCGTCGTCGAAACGCAATTTCCACATCAGAGTGAATTAAAAAAGCCTGAAGGTCGCTTGACATTTGTGCAACGCACAATACCCTTGACCTCGGACAGGGTTTCCTGTCCATGCCCTCCTTGGGCGTTTCCTCCCTAGACTTCGACCGTATCGTGCAAACGATGCGGTCTTTTTTTACGCCGCGATTTCACTCCGCGGCCAGCGGCAGGTCGATGAAATGATGGTCGGGCATCGACATCAGGTCGGCTGAGAACCGCGTCAGATCGTCGGCCAGCGCATCGAAGCCGGCGGCCTTCTCGAATGTCCGTTCGTTCATGTAGAGCCCGCGATTGACCTCGATCTGCAGCGCATGCAGATGGCGCGCCGGGCGGCCGTAATGCTCGGTGATGAAGCCGCCGGCATAGGGTTTGTTGTGGGCAACCGAATAGCCCATGGCGCTGAGCAGGCCGATCGCGGTCTCGGTCAGGGCGGCGGTTGCCGAGATGCCGAAACGGTCGCCGATGATGAAGTCGGGCCGCAGCCCGCTGTCGCCGACACGGATGCTCGCCGGCATCGAATGACAGTCGATCAGCACGGCAAAACCGAACCGCGCATGGGTCCGGGTCAAAAGCCGCTTCAGCGTCTCGTGATAGGGCTTGTAGACGGTTTCGATCCGGGCAACGGCTTCCGACAGCGGCAGGCGGCCGGAATAGATGTCGAGCCCCTCGCCGACCAGCTTCGGCACCGTGCCAAGCCCACCCGCCACCCGCGCCGAGCGGATGTTGCAGAAGGACGGCACTGGCTCGGCGAACATGCGAGGATCGAGCTCCCACGGCTCGCGATTGACGTCGAGATAGGCCCTCGGAAAATTCGCCGCCAGCAGCGGCGCGCCGAGCGCCACGGCACCGCCGAACAGCTCATCGACGTAACAGTCTTCCGACCGGCGGATGGCGTTGCGGTCCAGCCTTGCCATGGCCAGGAACCGTTCGGGATAGTAGCGGCCGCTATGCGGCGAATTGAAGAGGAAGGGGACGCGCTGCTCGGCGCCCGACCGGATTTCGAAGGGTGGAAAGACCGAAAAATCCTCGGCTGCCGTCTTCAATTTGAACGAACCCGAAAACACCAGTGCATCATGATGTGAAAGTGCCACCTTGCAGGCCGCGTGTCCAGCATTTCAGCGGCGGCACACCCCCGGCAAATATGGATCATCGCCGTCCGCGTTCACTTGATGTTTACCCTCACCTCCTCATATACAGGATGGTTAACGGGCTTGCCCAACGGCAATCTCGGGCGGGTGATTCGGACAGGATATCATGGCACGCATTCTTCTGGCGGAAGACGACGACGATATGCGTCGGTTCCTCGTCAAGGCGCTGGAGCGCGCCGGTTACCAGGTCAGCGATTTCGACAATGGCGCCAGCGCCTATGAGCGGCTGCGCGAAGAGCCGTTCTCGCTGCTGCTGACCGACATCGTCATGCCGGAGATGGACGGCATCGAGCTGGCGCGCCGCGCCACCGAGATCGATCCCGATCTGAAAGTCATGTTCATCACCGGTTTCGCCGCCGTTGCGTTGAACCCGGATTCCAAGGCGCCGAAAGACGCCAAGGTGCTGTCGAAGCCATTCCATCTGCGCGACCTCGTCAACGAGGTGGAGAAGATGCTGCAGGCGGCCTGAGCCGTTTTCTAGGCGAGGCGCCGCACCTCTTCGCCACTGCGGCGAGACGACGCCTTCTTTCCTTTTTCCTGCTATTGACGCGCTGGATCAAAAATGGTGTATGCGCGGCTTCGGATGGGCGTGTAGCTCAGCGGGAGAGCACTGCATTGACATTGCAGGGGTCACAGGTTCAATCCCTGTCACGCCCACCATCCAACCAGACAAATCAGACTTGGATCGACATGCTGGCCGGCTCGCCAGACAAAGCGCGTGGGCATGACGCGCGGGATGAGCAGCGTCGAGGTGCTGGCGGAAGAACGCCTCACTTGGGATAAGCAGGGCACAGCGTGGCACAGGGCCGTCCAGGGCGCGCGTTACACAGAGGTGGACGATTTCGGTGCCTCAAGGGGAGGCTGGACGTTGGCGAGCTTTCGAGCGCAACCCGCCCGTCCCAGCGCTGACCGGAACGGGCGACACGCAATCAGATCATTGCGGCGCTGGATCAGGCGTATTTCCCGGCCTGTCGCCGCCGCCCTTGCCTTCGCGGCAAGGCTCGCCGATGCCGCAGCATTTGCCGTTATAGGTGACGCCAGGCTTCAGCTTGTCGCATTCCCTGGGAGCGGTTGTCTTGCAGCCGGCCAGCACCGAAACGGCGATGGCGGCCAAAAAGACGTTTCTCGAGACAGTAAACATAAGACGTTCTCCTTGATGAACCATGTTTGGACACATCACTTGGTCGCGCCTCGGGTGAATTGGTTCACAAAAATAGTGATGGCGGCGAAAACAACCCTCACGGTTATTCGACAGAGGACACTCCTGGGCAGGCGCAGCAATCGCGTGGCGACGTGTCGGCGACGGCGAACACGCCCACGATGACGATGGCGGCCGATGCGGCGTCCTAGATGAATTGCGTGGTCATCTGGTCTAGAATCCAGCCAAAGCCCTGGTGATGCCGACAAGATGGCAACGAAGATCACGGCGGCAATAAGCTGAGCACGGTGTTCCTGGACCTGGGGCGGGAACGCAGCACTGATTTGGGTTGAAGATAAGCGGGCCTTGCGGCATGCGTTCCGGGACAAGGTGAAGTGAGGAGTTTATGCGGGGCGTTGCGATTCTTACAGAGGGAAGAAGCGGTTCGAACTGGCTGGGAAGCCTGACGAACGCAACTGGCCTGATGGGACGGTCGGAGGAATGGCTTGATCCGGCCTATCTACGTTTCGATCCCCGCACCTATGATGATCTTGAAAAAGCGGTCATCGAGAAAGCGTCGACCGACAACGGGCGGTTTGCGATCAAGTTGTTTCCGCGCCATCTGGCCTGGTGTAAGGAGAAATTCGGAAAGGATTTTCTATTCGAGATTCGAAGAAAACACGGCTTGGAATTCATTTTGTTGGAACGTCGCGACCGAATTCAGCAAGCTATTTCGTTCTACCGAGCTAGGATGTCTGGAGTGTGGACGAGCCGGCACGAAGGGAAAGTCAATCCGCGCTCTGTTCCTTATAGCTTCGCCGACATCAGCCAAGCGTATTTCCAGATTGATCGAAGCTATGCGTTCTGGAGGTCCTACCTACAACTTGCGGGGCTGGATTGTCGTCAATTCGTCTACGAAGATTTGCAGCAAGACCCACGGCCCTATCTGGAAGCTGTGGCGGATTATATGGGCGTCCAGGTCCCGGAAGACACCGCCAATTCGAGATTCACTGTTCAACGGGACAGCCTCACGGAAGAATGGATAGTGCGCTTTCGTGAGGACGCAGCGGCCAAGGGCGCCATTGAGGGCATCGGGGAGATGGCGGTGCCAAGAACGCTCGACAATATCGCCCGCTTTGCCCTGAAACGGCCCCTGATCCGAAAGCGCTTCTAGAGGCAGGTACTTTCTTCGGGGAAATTCGATGATCGTTGCAGCTGGCTCGGTTCCAGCGCTCAATGCCCCGGCTCTTCCTCCAGAACACCTGGAGTAAATCGCGCCGGTCAACCGTCTGCCTGCGGTATGAGCATGGATAGAAATGCTCTCTTCCGGGATATCCTGGCCGCCGTGCAGCTTGCTGGGAACGGCGGGCCAGGGGTCAGATAGTTTCGTCATGTCGCTCGAACCTGCCATTGCGGCAAAAAGTTCCGGAACCATCCTTCAAGCTGATGGAATCGCGGATCGCGTGTGCAGGATCGGCATTTCCCGGCTGTTCGCCAGAGGTAGAGCGGTTCGCATTTGGGTTGACTTCTAGCCTGCACCTGGCGCAACGCCGCATGTAGTGCTTGAAGTTGGCGAAGGGTTTCTCGATTGGGTTGAGGTCCGGACTATAGGGGGCAGGAAGGAGAGCCTCGCGGAGCCAGCCTACTGGTCATCGTCATCGTTATTGTCTGGATTGTCGACCAAACATCCCGCGCCGTGACACCCTTGGTAATTGCCTTGAGTGTCGAAATTCGGATTGCCGTCCTTGTCGTAACTCGGCCTTGGATCGATGTAGCTGTCGTCCTTTCGACGCGCTTCCTTGCGATCCTTGTCTCTCTGTTCTTGCGCGGCCATGCGATCCAATGAGCGCTGCTCATCTTCTGAACGTTGTGAGGTCTGTTGCATCATGCAGTCGGCAAACCTGTTGGTTCCTGGCCTGTAGCCGTAAGACGCGCACTGTTGCTGATCCATTGCGCGCTGATCCTCAGCGCTGACGCAACCGGCAACCGCCAACGGCACAAGCGCGATCAGCACATATCTCATCTTGAAATTCGGCATTTTGTCACTCCAGATTATTCTGATGGCACCGGGCAAGAGAGGTCACCCTCCTGGCAGTTCAGGTAGGCCTTCAACTGCCTGGTGCGGGCCTTGGTCAGGTCAGCCTGACAAGCAGCGGCAACCATCGGCGCCGCGGAGCCACCATCGTCACCGCTGGATTGAAACGTGCATTCGGCGTTGCGGAACGCAATCCACGCTCTCTGCGCTTTCACGAACCGTGCCTTGCCGTCGGAATCATCCGTAAGCCGCTTCTGGATTTGCTTGAAGGTCTGGTTCAATGCCTGATCGGCTCTTTTGAAATCCGAAGCTGGATCGGCCAGAGCCGCGGTGGCGGCGAACGACAGCATGGCGACCGCAGCAAGTAGAAAACGCATGATTGTATCCCCCTCATGAAAACAACCACAAGTAAGCACGCATAGGAGCAGCCGGCAAGGCCTGGAAAACCATATAGTAAGCAAAGGGTTGTCGGGTTCAACAATGCAGGACGGACGAGGCTAGGGCCGTGAGGTGATATGCGGGGAGTGGCAGATAACTCATGCATTCGATGCAATGGCGGTCGAATGCGGCCGCCACAAGCTGACCATGTTTGGACACATCGCTTGGTCGCGCGCCGGGAGGATTGGTTCCAAGAAAATTGCGATCACCGGCGCATCTTTCGCGAGCTTGCCTTTGCGTGAAGGCGAATCGCCGATGCCGGGGCATTTGCCATGCTATGTGGTTTTCGGATTTGATTTATCGCATTGTCCTGTCGGCGTTGCCTGGCAACCTGCCGTCACTTATTCAGCAGAACATAACAGGACATTCGCAACGCTACATGCGAGAGACGTTTTCCATGATTGATCGTGTCGCACAATTCAGGGCTTGGTCGCCTCACGCTCAGAAATGGTCCAGAGTCGAAGTCGGAATGATTGGCGAAACCGCGCGCATCCCCGAGGCGGTGATCGGGATCCGGTCTCCCTGCGTGCCGTCATGAGCTCACAGCCCGGTAGGACAAAACTATCGTCCTGGCCGAAGATATATCGCGAACTGAACCGTGTGCGCACGCAATTGCGGTCGCCGTGGTCGACATTGGGCAACGCGCTCATTTCCGCAAAGCAGAATGCTGAATACCGGCGCGGACTCGGCAAGCGGATCGAGGCCGCCCGCGAGACTTACACGGCGTCGCCGATCTCGCAGATTGCCGACAGCTTCATGCTTGTCCGGATCATCGGCAATGATCTGGAACCGCGACACCGCAAGGGCCAGTCATTCGACAACGTGCTGTTCATTCTGGACAACGAACCGGTCTTCGACGCCTGCGAAAAATTCTGGATCGTCAATCGAATAGTCGACACCGACGAGGAAGCCCGGATCATCGGCCTGCTCGAAAGCCGCCGCCAGAATTTTCATACAATCCCCTTCGAACTCGATCAGTACCGGAAGATATCCTGGGACGTCGACCAGCTTGTTGCCAGCGACCTCCGATTCTCAGAGAAGGGCCGGGCGAGCGGACAGTCCGCGCGTTACGAAACGCACATCCGCCGCAGCAAGAACCTCTATGTGATGAACAACAATGGGGCTCGCAACGCCGCGCTCGCGATTGCCCGCGACAGGGCAAAATGGCTGATGCCCTGGGACGGGAACTGCTACCTGACAGACTCTGCGTTCCAGCGGATACGGTCCGCGATCGAGAAAAACCCGCACCTTCCCTACGCTGTGGTGCCCATGGCGCGCATTGTCGACAATGCGCTTCTGCTGGACCAGAGCTTCCAGCCGCCGGCCGAGGAAGAGCCGCAGATCATGTTTCGAGCCGATACCACGCAACTGTTCGACGAAAACTATGGTTACGGAAGGCGGCCAAAAATCGAGATGCTGTGGCGGTTGGCAGTTCCCGGCCCCTGGGACCGCTACCGCGACGACGCCTGGGATTTTCCACGCCCGGTCCGGGCAGCGGATGCCGGGCTGCTCCAGAAAGCGGGCTGGGTGGCGCGCCTGGATTCAGGGCGTTCGCATCTGGAGATCGGCAAGGCCGGCTTCGTCGCGCGTCTGGTCAGCCGCGATCAGGCGATCGTCGATATGGTCGATCAATGTGACGCCAAGGCAGTCGCCGCTCGGCTCGATGCCTCCCGCCTGGCCTTTTATGACGAAGACGCCCTGGCCCACGCGGTGAAGGACGGGCTCATCCTGCACCATCTCGAAACCGCGGCCGGACAGGCACTCGCCCGCGGTCCGTTCAGCGTGCTCGACAAGACTGGCCTAGCCCCCAGCGGGGATCCCCAGGACTATTTTCACCCCGCGCCTTACTGGTGGCCCGACCCCGACAGACCCGACGGCCTGCCCTATATCCGGCGCGATGGCGAACGCGTGCCCGGCACGGCATTGTATGCAGCAGGAAGCGAAACCTACGATCGCACACGCTTGCAGCGCGTCTTCGACGACACAACCGTGCTTGCGCTCGCCGCAACCGTGCTTGATGGGCATCATTATGCCGTCCACGCCGCCAGGCTCATTCGCGCATGGTTTATCGATCCCAGGACAAGAATGAACCCGCATTTGCGCTATGCGCAGGTGCGGTCGGGCCACGACAACAATGAAGGGTCCGGCCACGGCATCATCGAGCTGAAGGATTTCTATTTCTTCCTGGATGCCGTACGCCTGCTCGAGCGAACAGGAGTACTGGGCGACGAGGATCGCGAGGCGTTCAGAGCCTGGCTCGGTTCCTACTGCGAATGGCTGGACACCGCGCCGGCAGCCGCGACGGCCTTCTGCAGCAGCAGCAACCAAGGAACATATTACGATTTGCAGCGGGCATCGATCGCCACGTTTCTTGGCGACAGCGCCACCCTGGCCAAGATCAGCCTCTATGCTCGGGAGAGACTAGCAACCCAGATCGCAGCCGATGGCTCCTTGCCCAGGGAACTGTCCCGCACGCGCCCCAGGCACTACGCCATGTTTACCTTGCAAGGCTGGACGTCGCTGGCCCGTGTCCTGTCTTCGGTCGGTGACAATCTCTGGCAACACAAGACAGCCGAGGGACTGGGACTGGTCCAGGCGCTGCACTGGCTTGTTGCGCACGAGAACAAGCCACACACCATGTCGGCCGAAACTGTCGATCCGGATCGGCTTGGGCCGCTGCTTCTCGACCTGACGCACCATGATCCCGCAGGAATGCCACCTGCCGATCTGGGAAGGGCGACCAAGCCCATTTTTCATCCAGACGAGGCAATCGCGCCTTTTTGGCTGTGGCGGAGACATTAGCGACGCCCGGCATTCCTGGCCTGTTACGTCGATGATGAGAACCACTTTCCGCGCTTCAAACACCCGCGACGGTGCAAAGGCTCTTCATCCTGGTCACCGCCAGTTCCGGATCGGCCAGCAATCCGGCCTGGTCGGCAAGGCGGAACACGTCGGCATAGTGACGGATGCCGCGCGCCGACTGCATACCGCCGACCATCGCAAAATGATCCTGATGGCCGTTCAGCCAGGCCATGAGGACGATGCCGGCTTTGTAATACTCGGTCGGCGCCTCGAAGATCTTTCGCGACAGCGGCACGGTCGGCGCCATCAACGCGTCAAAGCCGGCGCGGTCGCCTTCCGCCAGTTTCGCCAGCGCCGCGTTGGCAACCGGCGCAATCGCGTCGAAAATACCCAGCAATGCGTGCGAGTGCCTTTTCTCGTCGCCGGCGATCAGTTCGGGATAATTGAAATCGTCGCCGGTGAACATGACGACGCCGTCCGGCAGACGGTTCCTCAGCGCGACCTCCTTGCCGGCATCGAGCAGTGAGATTTTTATCCCCTCCACGTTGCCAACGTGGCATTCGATGATGGCAACGACTGTATCGAGAGCGACCTCGAAATTCTCGCTGCCCCAATAGCCCCTGAGCGCCGGATCGAACATGTCGCCCAGCCAGTGCAGGATGACCTTGCCGGAGGACTGTGACAGGATGCGGTCGTAGACCCTGACATAGTCGTCCGGCCCTTTGGCAACTGCCGCCAACGCCCGGCTGGCCATCATGATCGCCTTGCCGCCGAGCCCTTCGATTAAAGCGAACTGCTCTTCATAGGCCTTGATGACGTCATCGATTGTTTTGGCGGCGGCGGGCGCCAGATGGTCGGTGCCGGCGCCCGAGGCGAGATCGGCGCCATCGACCGTGCGCGCCTCGGCGATCGAGCGGCGGATCAATTCCTGCGCGTTTGCCCAGTCGAAGCCCATGCCGCGCTGCGACGTGTCCATCGCTTCGGCGATGCGGAAGCCCAGCCGCCACAGATGGTGACGGAACGCCATCGTCCTCTCCCAGTCGATCACCGGTCTGGACCACGGATCGGTCATGGCGAGCGGATCGGCAACGACGTGCGCGGCGGCATAGGCGATACGCGAAAATCGCGCGCCGATGTCAGGCTGCACGGGCTCGCCGACCAGCGTGTACCGGGTGCTGCCGCCACCCTCACCAGGCAAGGAAATGTCCATCCATCGCTCCCTTCACAACGCTACTAAATGGAACGTTCCAATAAATCAAGGACCTTTAAGATTCGAACTCCCTGCAGGATGAAATGCTGCATTGCAACAGGAAAGCCTTATGAAGCATGCCATTTGAGTACGCACAATCGATGTTCGAGGCGCGGGAAAAATCCCGATTGACTCACGAGCGGAGCAGAGATTAGAACGTTCCAATAGTTTTGGGCCTGCAGTGGGGAGGATGCATCTGGATGGCCAACCGGGCCAAGGCGACGATATTCGACATCGCCCGCGAAGCGGGCGTGTCCAAATCGACGGTATCGCTCGTGCTCCAGGGCAGCGGACTGATCCGGCCCGAAACAGCGAGCAAGGTGCGCAAGGCGATCGAGGATGTCGGTTACGTCTACAACCGCGGCGCCGCCAATCTGCGCAAGGCGCACTCCAACGTCATCGGCATGGTCATCAACGATCTCACCAATCCTTTCTTCGCGGAGCTGGCGGTCGGCATGGAGCGGGTCTTCCAGTCGGCCGGCATCGTGCCGTTCATCGCCAACACGGCGGAAAATCCGGTGCGCCAGGAAGAAGTGCTGAAGTCGCTGATGGAGCAAGGCGTCGCCGGCCTCATCGTGTCGCCGGCTCGCGGCACGACGCCGGGCGCCTTCAGGCGGATCGAGACGGCAGGTCTGCCGGTGGTCTTCGCCATGCGCCGGCTTCCCGAGAGCCGCATTCCGGTCATCGCGCCCGACAATCATCGCGGCGCCTATCTCGCCACCGCTCATCTGATCGGCAAGGGACATCGCCGGCTGGTCTTCTTCGGCGGCTCGTCCGATCTCGTCGTCTATCACGAGCGGCTTGGCGGATTTCGCGAAGCCTGCGAGACGCAGGGCATCTCCGACCGCGACACTCTGGTCGTCGAGGGAGAGACCAGCCGCAGAGGTGGTATCGCATGCCTCGAAACCGCTCTCGCAATGGCTGAACCGCCGACTGCGGCACTCTGCTTCAACGACGCCGTCGCCTTTGGCGCCATGCTGGCGCTGCGCAAGCGCGCGCTTGAGCCCGGAGTTGATTTCGCCATCGTCGGCTTCGACGATGTGGCCGAGGCCGAGCATTACATGCCGGCTCTGACCAGCGTCGCGGTGGACTCGGCGGGTCTTGGCGAACGTGCCGCCCATGTCATGCTGAAAATGATCCAGTCGCGCACCACACGGGCCGAAGACCATATCGGCGCGGTCAATCTGGTGGTCAGGGAAAGCTGCGGCCCGGATCGCCGCATTCGAAACAGGGCGGCCGGTTCGGGAGGCGCTGCATGAGCGTCAAATGGAGCTTGATCGGCGCCAGCACGATCGTCAGGCAGTTCATGATCAACGCCATCCGCGCGCAAGGCGAGGACAGCATCTGGTCATCGGCGTCAACCGAAGCAGCATTGCAAACCGCGAAATCAGGCAAGGCGGTCGCAATCGACCCTGAATTCGGGAGTATGAATTGAGCAAGGTGGTCTCCGCGGCGCAGGCAGCCGGCCTGGTCAAGGACGGCATGGTCGTGTCGGTGTCCTCGTCGAGCGGCCTCGGCTGCCCCGATGCGGTGCTCGCCGCGATCGGCGAACGCTTCGACGCAGAAGGCCATCCGAAGAACATCACCACGCTGCACCCGATCGCAGCCGGCGACATGTATGGCATCAAAGGCATCGACCATCTGGCCAAGCCGGGACTGCTGAAGCGTACCTTGTGCGGCTCCTACCCGTCCGGCCCCTCCTCTTCCGAACCGCCGCAGATCTGGAAGATGATCGGCGACAATTCGGTCGCCGCCTACAACGTGCCGTCCGGCATCCTGTTCGATATGCACCGCGAAGCCGCGGCCAAGCGGCCGGGCGTGCTGACCAAAGTCGGTCTCGACACCTTCGCCGACCCGCGCCACCAGGGCTGCGCCATGAACGACGCCGCCAGCGAGCCGATCGTTTCGGTGCAGCAGTTCGACGGCGAGGAATGGCTCTATTTCCGCTCTATCGTGCCGCAGGTGTCGATCATCCGCGCCACGTCGGCCGACGAGCGCGGCAACCTCACCTACGAGCATGAGGGCGCCTATCTCGGCGGACTGGAACAGGCGCTCGCCGCCCGCAACAATGGCGGCATCGTCATCGCGCAGGTCAAGCGCGTCGTCGAGAACGGCACGCTGAAACCGCATGACGTGCGCGTGCCGGGCGTCCTGGTCGACCATATCGTCGTTGCGCCCGACCAGTTGCAGACGACGCTGACACCCTATGACCCGGCGATCTCGGGAGAAATCTTCCGGCCGCTGTCGAGCTTCCGCACGCCGGAGATGAACGTGCAGAAGGTGATCGCGCGCCGCGTCGCCATGGAGTTGCGCGACGGCATGGCCGTCAATATCGGGTTCGGCATTTCCGCCAATGTGCCGCGCATCCTTCTCGAGGAAGGCCAGCACGGCAAAATTACCTGGGTGATCGAACAGGGCGCGGTCGGCGGCGTGCCGCTGCTCGACTTCAAATTCGGCTGCTCATCGAACGCCGACGCCTTCATGCCCTCGCCGCACCAGTTCATCTATTTCCAGGCCGGCGGCTTCGACGCCTCGCTGCTGTCCTTCCTGCAGATCGATCGACACGGCTCTGTGAATGTTTCGAAGCTTTCGGCGCGGCCGCATGTCACCGCCGGCGCCGGCGGCTTTGTCGACATCACCGCACGGGCGAAGAAGATCGTCTTCTCCGGCTTCTTCAATGCCGGCGCCAAGCTGTCTCTGGCCGATGGCGGCATCCGCATCGACCACGAGGGCAAGGTCAAGAAGGTGGTCAACGAAGTCGAGCACATCTCGTTTTCGGGCAAGCGCGCGGTGGCGCAGGGACAGGACATCACCTATGTCACCGAACGCTGCGTGATGAAGCTGACGCCGGAGGGGTTGGTCGTCACAGAACTCGCACCCGGCATCGATCTGCAGCGTGATGTGCTGGCCCAGTCGGAAATTCCGTTGGCCGTTGCCAGGGACCTCAAGACGACACCGGCAGCCCTCTATCAGGAGCAACCGATAGGCCTGTCGCTGAATGGCGGCGCCTCGGTCGGAGGCGCGCGTGGCTGAGCCTCTCGTCACCTTCGAGCAGGATGGCGCCATCGGTACCATCACGCTGCGCCGGCCGGAGAAATTCAACGCACTGGACATTCCGATGCTGCGGGCGCTAGAGACGGCGCTCGACGCGGCCGAGATGGCCGAGGGCGTCCGCGTCGTGCTGCTGCGCGGCGAAGGCAAGGGCTTTTGCGCCGGTGGCGATGTCGAAGCCTGGGCGCAGATGAGTGCCGCCGATTTCCAGGTGCAGTGGGTGCGCTACGGCCACCGCGTCTTCGACCGCTTGGCGCGGCTGCGGCAGCCGACAATCGCCGTCCTGTCCGGCCATGCGCTTGGCGGCGGCCTGGAACTGGCTGCGGCTTGCGACTTGCGCGTGGCGGAAACACAAGTGAAATTAGGCTTCCCGGAAACCTCGATTGGCGTCGTGCCCGGCTGGTCCGGTACGCAGCGCGCCGTGCGCCGCTTCGGCGCGCAGACGGTGCGCCGCATGGCGCTGGGCGGCGAGATCCTTCTCGCCCCCGAGGCACTCGCCCTGGGCATCGTCGACCGGGTGGTCGCAACTGGCAACGCACACGAAGAAGCAAAGGCGTGGGCGGAAA
Source organism: Mesorhizobium sp. M7A.F.Ca.US.002.01.1.1 (assembly GCF_004022955.1). Taxonomy (NCBI): domain Bacteria; kingdom Pseudomonadati; phylum Pseudomonadota; class Alphaproteobacteria; order Hyphomicrobiales; family Phyllobacteriaceae; genus Mesorhizobium; species Mesorhizobium sp. M7A.F.Ca.US.002.01.1.1. The sequence goes on from NZ_RZQE01000057.1 coordinate 14,300, forward strand.
AGATCGCCGAGCGCGGCCCGCTGGCGACGGAAGCCGCCAAGCTGATGATCGCGGTCGCCGAAGGCGAGGAAAGTGCCGCCGCCACCGAAGCGCTGGCCAGCGGCTTCATCGCCCTGACCGGCGATCTGAAGGCCGGCGTCGATGCCTTCAAGGCCAAGCAGAAGCCGGCCTTTTCGAGATCCTAGAGCAAACATATGAACGCACCCCTGAAGATCGCCATGCCGGCCGAGGCGGCCGAAGCCCCGAAAGGCTACAAGCTGCTGATCAACGGCAAGCATGTCGATGCCCGCGACGGCCGCACGATTGCTCGAAACAGCCCCGGCCACGGCTTCACCGTCTCGCACTATGCGCAGGCCGGTGAGGCCGAAGTGGAAGCCGCTGTGCTTGCCGCCCACAGGGCTTTCGAAACGGGTCCATGGCCGCGCATGAAGGCGGCCGAACGTGCCGGGATCCTGCTCAAGGCAGCTGATCTGATCGAGGGCCGGCTGGAAGACATCGCCCGGCTCGACGCACTGGAATCGGGCAAACCGATCGCCCAGGCACGCGGCGAGATCGGCGGCGCCGTCGACATCTGGCGCTATGCCGCCTCGCTTGCCCGCACCCTGCATGGTGAAACCTACGCCAATCTCGGCGACGCCATGCTGGGTGTCGTCCTGCGCGAACCGATCGGCGTCGTCTCGATCATCACCCCGTGGAATTTCCCGTTCCTGATCGTCAGCCAGAAACTGCCCTTCGCGCTCGCCGCCGGCTGCACGGCGGTGGTCAAGCCGAGCGAAATGACCTCGGCCTCGACCTTCGTGCTCGGCGACATCCTGATGCAGGCCGGCCTGCCCGCCGGCGTCGTCAATATCCTGGCCGGACTTGGCGCCGATGTCGGTGCGCCGATGGTCAGCCACCCGCTGGTCGAAATGGTCTCGTTCACCGGCTCCACCCGCGTCGGCAAGATGACGATGGCATCCGCCGCGCAGTCGCTGAAGAAAGTCTCGATGGAGCTCGGCGGCAAGAACGGCCAGATCGTCTTCCAGGACGCCGACCTCGAAGCGGCCGCCGATGCGGCGGTGTTCGGCGGCTTCTTCAATGCCGGCGAGTGCTGCAATGCCGGCAGCCGGCTGATCGTGCACGAGGCGATCGCCGACGATTTTCTCAGCGCCGTCAAGGCGCTTGCCGCCAGGGTCACGGTCGGCGATCCGCTCGATGACCAAACCAAGGTCGGCGCGATGATCTCGTCCGACCATTTGGCCAAGGTTGCCGGTTACGTTGCGGCAGCCGCGACCGAGGGCAGCAGCATCTACAGCGGAGGCAAGCAATTGGCCTCCAATATCGGTCAATACCTCGATCCCACCATCATCCGCGGCGTCACCGAGGACATGGCCATAGCGCGCGAGGAAGTGTTCGGCCCGGTGCTCTCGGTGCTGACTTTTGAATCGATTGAAAAGGCGTTGCACATCGCCAACAACACGCCCTATGGTTTGTCGGCGGGCGTGTGGAGCGCCAGCATCGACACTTGCATGTCGGTCGCGCGCGGCGTGCGTTCGGGAACCGTTTGGGTGAACACATTCATGGAAGGTTATCCCGAGCTGCCTTTCGGAGGCTATAAGCAGTCCGGTCTCGGACGCGAACTCGGCAAACGCGCCGTCGAGGATTATACCGAGGAAAAGACAATCCAGTTTCATCGCGGCCAGCGCACCGGGTGGTGGGTCGGCTGAGTTGAGAAGAACCCGGCGGCATCCGCCGGTCGTGTAATGCAACAAGGGAGGAAGTACATGTTGCGCAAACTGCTTATCGGAACGGCTCTCGCGTCGGGCCTGGCTTTCGCGGCCCACGCCGAGGACGTCAAGGAAGTCCAGATGCTGCATTGGTGGACCTCGGGCGGCGAAGCGGCTGCTCTCAACGTCCTCAAGGGTGATCTGGCCAAGGAAGGCTATGCCTGGAAGGACGTGCCGGTGGCCGGCGGCGGCGGCGATGCCGCCATGACCGCGCTGAAGGCGATGGTCGCGGCCGGCAATTATCCGACCGCCTCGCAGATGCTCGGCTACACCGTGCTCGACTATGCAGCCGCCGGCGTCATGGGCGACCTGACCGAAACGGCGAAGAAGGAAGGCTGGGACAAGTCCGTTCCGGCAGCCCTGCAGAAGTTTTCGGTCTATGACGGCAAGTGGGTCGCGGCGCCGGTCAATGTTCACTCGGTCAACTGGCTGTGGATCAACAAGGCCGTCCTGGACAAGATCGGCGGCACCGAGCCGAAGACCTTCGACGACTTCGTTGCCCTGCTCGACAAGGCCAAGGCGGCAGGCGTGATCCCGCTCGCTCTCGGCGGCCAGAACTGGCAGGAAGCCACCATGTTCGACTCCGTCGTGCTGTCGACCGGCGGACCCGAGTTCTACAAGAAGGCCTTCAACGACCTCGATGACGAGTCCCTGAAGTCCGACACGATGAAGAAGTCGTTCGACAATCTGGCCAAGCTCGTCACCTATGTCGACCCCAACTTCTCGGGCCGCGACTGGAACCTTGCCACCGCCATGGTCATCAAGGGCGATGCCCTGGTGCAGGTCATGGGCGACTGGGCGAAGGGCGAGTTCCACGCCGCCAACAAGACCCCGGGCACCGACTTCCTGTGCTATCGCTTCCCGGGTACCGACGGCTCGGTGATCTACAACTCCGACATGTTCGGCATGTTCAATGTTCCCGACGACCGCAAGGCCGCCCAGGTCGCACTGGCCACCGCCACCCTGTCGAAGAGCTTCCAGTCGGCCTTCAACGTCGTCAAGGGTTCGGTCCCGGCCCGTACCGATGTTCCGGACACCGACTTCGACGCTTGCGGCAAGAAGGGCATCGCCGACCTGAAGGCAGCCAATGAAGGCGGCACGCTGTTCGGCTCGCTGGCCCAGGGCTATGGCGCGCCTCCGGCGGTCGCCAATGCCTATAAGGATGTCGTCTCCAAATTCGTCCATGGTCAGATCAAGACCTCGGACGAAGCCGTGACCGAGCTGGTCAAGGCGATCGACGACGCCAAGTAAGCGCCACGCACCAAAAACGCCTTCCCCGCTCCGGCGGGGAAGGCCCAGATCCGCGAACATAGATCCGCGAAGCTGGTTGGCCGCGAGTCGACGGGAGGAGCCCCATGAGCACGGTAGCGACAAGCCAGATCAAGCTGACGCCGGAGCATGCGCGGCCACGCGCCTCGGTGCGCTCGCGCCTGCAGGACGCATTGCCGAAGATCGTGCTGGCGCCGAGCTTCGCCATCACCATCGTCTTCGTCTACGGCTTCATCCTGTGGACGATCTATCTGTCCTTCACCAATTCCAAGACCTTCCCGTCCTATGTCCTAACCGGCTCGCGCGCCTATCAGCGGCTGTGGGGCTGGACCTTCGACACAGACCCGCCGTCGAGCTGGTACACGTCGATCACCAATATGGGTATTTTCGGTTTCCTCTACATCGCGATCTGCCTGGCGCTCGGCCTGTTCCTGGCCATCCTGCTCGACCAGAAGATCCGCGGCGAAGGCGTGTTGAGGCCGATCTATCTCTATCCGATGGCGCTGTCCTTCATCGTCACCGGCGTCGCCTGGAAATGGTTCCTCGATCCCGGCCTCGGTCTCGAGCAGACCTTGCATCAATGGGGTTGGACGAGCTTCCATTTCGACTGGATCAAGAACAAGGATTTCGTCATCTACACGGTGGTCATTGCCGGCGTCTGGCAGGCCTCCGGCTTCATCATGGCGATGTTCCTGGCCGGCCTGCGCGGCATCGACGGCGAGATCATGAAGGCGGCGCAGATCGACGGCGCCACCACCTTCCAGCTCTATCGCCGCATCGTCATCCCGCTGCTGCGGCCGATCTTCCTGTCGGCATTCATCGTGCTCGCGCACCTCGCCATCAAGTCCTACGATCTCGTGGTCGCACTGACCAGCGGCGGGCCCGGCGGCTCGGCGTGGCTGCCGTCCAACTTCATGTATGAGTACACGTTCAAGCGCAACGAAATGGCCGTCGGCTCGGCCAGTGCGGTGATCATGCTGATGACCATCGTCGCCATCATCGTGCCCTATCTCTATTCGGAACTGCGGGAGAAGCCGCGATGAGCGCCGTCACCACTCCCGCCCGCCAGGCCTCCGGCGGCGTCAACGTCAAGGTCATCAACCGCATCGTCATCTACGGGCTGCTGGCTCTGTTTGCGCTGTTTTACCTGATGCCGCTGTTCGTCATGCTGGTGACCTCGTTCAAGACCATGGACGAGATCCAGAACGGCAACATGCTGGCGCTGCCCAAGGCGCCGACCTTCGACCCGTGGCTGAAGGCGTGGGGCGAGACCTGCGTCGGCCTCACCTGCGCCGGCATTAAGGGCTATTTCTGGAACTCCATCAAGATGGTGGTTCCGGCCGTTCTGATCTCGACCATGCTGGGCGCGCTGAACGGCTACGTGCTGACGAAATGGCGTTTCCGCGGCGCAACGCTGGTGTTCGGGCTGATGCTGTTCGCCTGCTTCATTCCGTTCCAGTCGGTGCTGTTGCCGATGGCGACCATCCTCGGCAGCCTCGGCCGCTTCGGCGTCACACTGCAGAACTCGGTCGGAACGAGCTTCGGTCTCGGCAACCCGACGGTCAACCTGGTCTTCGTCCACGTCGTCTACGGCATCGGCTTCACCACGCTGTTCTTCCGCAACTACTACGAGGCGTTTCCGACCGAACTGGTCAAGGCGGCACAGGTCGACGGCGCATCCTTCTTCCAGATCTTCCGCCGCATCATGCTGCCGAACTCAATGCCGATCTTCGTCGTCACCGTCATCTACCAGTTCACCAACATCTGGAACGACTTCCTCTTCGCCTCGGCTTACGCCGGCACCGGCGACGCGATGCCGATGACGGTGGCGCTCAACAACGTCGTCAACACCTCGACCGGCGTCGTCGAATACAACGTCAACATGGCCGCCGCGATGATCGCGGCACTGCCCACCCTTCTCGTCTATGTGCTCGCCGGCCGCTACTTCGTGCGCGGTCTCATGGCTGGCGCCGTCAAAGGATGATCTGATGGCTTTTCTGGAAATTGATGGTCTGAGAAAGCGCTTCGGCCAGGTCGAGATCCTGAAAGGGATCGATGTCGAGCTCGAGAAAGGCGGTTTCCTGGTGCTGGTCGGCCCTTCCGGCTGCGGCAAGTCCACTTTGCTCAACACCATCGCCGGCCTGGAGACGATCACCTCGGGCGAAATCCGGGTCGACAGCCGCGCCATCAACGATCTGCACCCCTCCAAGCGCGACATCGCCATGGTGTTCCAGAGCTATGCGCTCTACCCGAACATGACGGTGGCCGGAAACATCTCCTTCGGCATGGAGATGCGCGGCGTGCCGGCGGCGGAGCGCCAGAAGGCGATCGACAAGGTGGCCAAGGTGCTGCAGATCGGCCACCTCTTGCAGCGCAAGCCGAGCCAGCTTTCGGGCGGCCAGCGCCAGCGCGTCGCCATGGGCCGGGCGCTGGTGCGCGACCCCAAACTGTTCCTTTTCGACGAGCCTTTGTCCAACCTCGACGCCAAGCTGCGCGTCGACATGCGCATCGAGATCAAGCGCCTGCATGCCACCACCGGCACCACCATCGTCTACGTCACCCACGACCAGATCGAGGCGATGACGCTGGCGACCAAGATCGCCGTGATGCGCGACGGCGAGGTGCAGCAGTTCGGCACGCCGGCCGAAATCTACAACAACCCGAGCAATCTCTTCGTCGCCGACTTCATGGGCTCGCCGGCGATGAACCTGATCCCGGCGACGATCGGTACGTCAGGCAATGCGTTGTCCGTCGTGCTGCAGCGCGAGGCGCGCGAGCCGATCAACCTGCCGATGGCCAATGCGCCGGCGGGCCTGTCGGCATTCCAGGGCAAGCCGATCATCTTCGGTGTCCGTCCCGAAGCCCTGACCGATCCGGAAGGTGCCGAGCGCAACGCCTCGCACATCGCAACCGCGGACTGTCACATCGAGGTCGTCGAGCCGGCAGGTTCGGACACCTTCGCCGTCACCAATCTCGGCGGCAAGGGCGTGGTGGCGCGGCTGCGCGCCGACGCCAACATTCAGCCGGGCACCAACACGCCGCTCGCCTTCAACCTGACAAAGGCGGTGTTCTTCGATCCGGCGACCGAGACCCGTATTCGCTAATGTATGT
>NZ_RZQE01000580.1:0-3212 GCF_004022955.1 Mesorhizobium sp. M7A.F.Ca.US.002.01.1.1
GCCAAGATCTTCGACGTGATCTCATGCGGCGAGAGCTTCGACAGTTTCTCTTTTTGTGCTGGGGTTGCCGTTGCCTGGAGCCGGTCGGCGACCGGTTCGCCCAATGCCTTCGTCAGGTCGCGATAGACCTCGCCGGGATCGCGACCCATCCTTGCCATGATCTCGGCCGACAGCAACGCCGGCACGATGCCATCCTTGTCGGTCGTCCAGACGGCGCCATTGCGGCGCATGAACGTCGCACCAGCGCTTTCCTCGCCGCAAAAGCCCATCGAGCCGTCCTGAAGGCCCTCGGCGAACCATTTGAACCCGACCGGCACTTCATACAGTCTGCGCTTCAGCCTGGCGCTGACGCGATCAATCATCTGGCTGCTCACCACCGTTTTTCCAACAGCGGTGTCCTTGCGCCATTCAGGGCGATGCTGGAACAGGTAATCAATCGCCACCGACAAGTAATGATTGGCCGGCAGCAGCCCGGCACTGCGCGTGACGATGCCGTGCCGGTCGTGATCGGTGTCGCATGCGAAAGCGATGTCGAATTGATCCTTCAGGCTGATAAGGCCTTGCATGGCATAAGCTGAAGACGGGTCCATGCGGATCTGGCCATCCCAATCAACCGTCATGAAACGAAAAGTGGGATCGACGTGGCGATTGACGATGGTCAGGTCGAGTTTATAGCGGTCGGCTATGGCGGGCCAGTAGTGGACTCCCGCGCCGCCGAGCGGGTCGACGCCCATGCGAACATGCGCTCCCCGAATGGCGTCCATGTCGATGACATTGCCGAGATCGTTCACGTAAGCGTTCAGGAAATCGTGGGCATGGACTGTAGGCGCATGGAGGGCCTTCTCGAACGGCATCCGCCGCACGCCTTTCAGGCCGTTGCCAAGCAGCTCATTGGCCTGTTGTTCGATCCAGCCGGTGACATCGGTATCCGCCGGCCCGCCATTGGGCGGGTTGTACTTGAAACCTCCGTCGCCGGGTGGGTTGTGCGACGGCGTGATGACGATGCCATCGGCAAGCCCGGTCTTGCGGCCTTTGTTGTAGATGAGGATTGCGTGAGAGACGGCAGGGGTGGGCGTATACTCGCCACCGGCCGCCATCATCACCTCCGCCCCGTTCGCGGCCAGCACTTCCAGTGCGCTCGCAAACGCCGGTTCCGACAGCGCATGTGTATCGATGCCGATGAAGATCGGGCCGTCGATGCCCCGTAGCTTGCGGTACAGACAGATGGCCTGGCTGATTGCCAGAACATGTGCTTCGTTGAACGTTCTTTCGACTGCAGACCCGCGGTGCCCGGACGTCCCGAATGCCACGCGCTGCAACGGGTCGGCAAGGTCCGGCGCTTGGCTATAGTAGGCCGTGACAAGCCTGGGGACATTGACCAGCAGGTCGGGCGGGGGCGGCTTTCCGGCCAATGGACTGATGTTCATGATGGTGCTGATTGCCTCATTTGGTGAAAGCCGCACTGCCTGGAGCTTGAATGCCCGCAATTTGCGCCTTGGCAGCCGCAACGACGTGTGCGGGCTCGAATCCGAAGTGTTTTGCGACGACCTTTGATGGAGCGGACAGGCCGAAGCTATGCAGAGCCAGGATGGCGCCGTCGAAGCCGGTATACCGTTCCCATCCGAAACCGGATGCTTCCTCCACTGCCACGCGGGCGGTTATCGTTGGCGGCAGGACGGTGTCGCGATACTCCTTTGGTTGGCTTTCAAACAATTCCCATGACGGCATGCTGACGACGCGTGCCTTGATGCCCTCGGCCTTCAGCTGTTCATAGCCCGTCACGCACAGCGCGACTTCGCTGCCGGTCGCCAGCAGCAGGACGTCGGGTCGGGCGTCGGGAGCATCGGCCAGTACATAAGCGCCCCGTGCCACGCCGCCTGCGTTTGCGTAGGTCGAGCGATCGAGCGTCGGCACCGGCTGTCGCGTCAGTACGAGGCAGACGGGCCTGTCCTTGAGATGAATGATGACCTTCCACGCCTCCATGACCTCATTCGCATCCGCCGGGCGCAGCACGATCATGCCGGGCATGGCGCGGAACGAGGCAAGCTGCTCGATGGGCTGGTGGGTTGGCCCGTCCTCGCCGAGACTGATGGAATCGTGGGTCCAGATGGAGATGAGCGGGAGTTCCATCATCGAGCTCAGCCGCAGCGCCGCGCGGCAATAGTCGGTGAAGATCAGGAAGCTGGAGACGAACGGCCGCAGCTTCGACAGGCTCATGCCGTTGCCGATGGCGCACATGGCATGTTCGCGCAGGCCAAAGTGGAAATTCCGCCCGCGGTAGCTGACGGCCTGGTCACCCTCGGGCGCCTGAAAGTTGCCGGCGAAATCGAATTCGAGGTTCGTCTTGGTTGACGGCGACAGGTCTGCCGCGCCACCCAGCAGCCATGGCAAATGTTCCGCAATAGCGTTCAACACCTGGCCGGACGATTCACGTGTCGCGAGGCCTTTCGCGTCGGCTGAGAAGGCGGGCAACGTGGCGTCCCACCCGGGAGCAACTTCACGTCGCTGCATCTGATCGATCTGTTCGGCCAGGTCAGGATATTGTTTGCGATAGGCAGCAAACAATTTTCGCCAGGCGGCATGAGCGGCGTCCCCACGCTTGCCCATATGTGAGCGGAAATGCGCCACGACCCCGTCCGGAACTTTGAAATCGGCGTCCGGATCCCAGCCGTAGAATTCCTTCGTCAGCCGAACTTCTTCGGCGCCCAGGGGCTCGCCATGCGCTTTGCTGGTGTCATGCTTGTGCGGCGCGCCATAACCGATATGACTTTGAACGATGATCAGCGTGGGGCGGTCATGCGTATCGATGAACATCTGATACGCCTTGCCCAGCAACACCAGATCGTTTGCATCGCTTACCCGCTCGACATGCCATCCGTACGCAAGGAAGCGGGTTGCCACGTCTTCGGTGAAGGTAAGGCCAGTCGGCCCCTCGATGGTGATGTGATTGTCGTCATAAATCCAGCAGAGGTTCGACAATTTGAGGTGTCCAGCCAGCGATGCCGCCTCGTTGCTGAGCCCCTCCATCATGTCGCCGTCGCTGCACAGCGCATAGACAGTGTGCGAGAACAGATCATAGTCGGGTCGATTGTAGGTGGCCGCCAGCCACCGTTCAGCAATTGCCATGCCGACGCTTGTGGCGGCACCTTGTCCGAGTGGCCCCGTGGTCGTTTCCACGCCCGAGGTCCAGCCAAATTCGGGATGTCCAGTGC
>NZ_RZQE01000581.1:0-3211 GCF_004022955.1 Mesorhizobium sp. M7A.F.Ca.US.002.01.1.1
ATCCATGCTGCGGGCGCGCGCCACCGGCCGCAGCTATGTCCGGGCCACCGGCACAGCGCCGAAAGAAGAGGCCGAGGACGCATGAGCGCCGCGATCGATATCATCTCGGTCGGCATGGTGACCGCGGTAGGACTCGACGCGCCGTCTGCCTGCGCTGCGATGCGCGCGCGACTCGACGGTTTCCAGGAAACCGGTTTCATAGGGCGGGGCGGGGCGCCGCAGATAGGCGCACCTGTTCTGCTGCCGCGCAACTGGATCGGCGAAAAGCGCATGGCGCACCTTGCAGCCGGCGCTATTTGCGAAGCCTTTGAAAGTAGACCCGAGGCGCGAGGTCAAACGGCATTAATCTTATGCCTAGCCGAAGACAATCGCCCAGGCCGCCCGATCCGCGATCCTCTACGGCTGTTGAGGAGAATCGCCGAGATGGTCGAAGTCGCCCCTCATTCCCGCTCGCGCGTGATAGCGCATGGCCGTCCGTCCGGACACGTCGCGCTTGAACATACACGGAAATTTCTCGCGTCGGACGAGTTGCCCTATGTCATGATCGTCGGCGTTGACAGCTATCTTAGCACAGATGCCATTTCGCATTATGGTGGCCAGTCGCGTCTGCTTAGCCCGGACAATCCGAATGGCTTCATACCAGGCGAAGCAGCAGCAGCCGTGTTGTGTGCGCGCGGCAACAAAGGCGGCTTTCGACTTAGGGGTTTGGGATTGGCCCGCGAGAAGGCTTTCATCTACAATCGAGAAGATTTGCCGTTGCGGGGCGATGGCCTCGCTGAAGCCTATAGGATTGCCTTGAAAGAGACAGGGATCGATCTGGGTCTGATCGGATACCGCATATCGGACCTGATTGGCGAGCAGTATTGGTTCAAGCAAAACGCCTTTGCAGCACAACGTGTGCAGCGCGTCCGCAACGAATTCCAGGACCTTTGGTCACCGGGGGAATCCTTGGGCAATGTGGGGGCGGCAGTCGTTCCGATCATGTTGGGAATGGCACATACCGCAGCCCGCAAGGGCTATGCGGCCGGCAATCCGGTACTGATAGACGCATCCAATGATTCTGGTGCCTGCGGGGCCGCAGTCTTCCTGGCAAGAGCGGCCTGATGTCGGATGTATTTGCAAACGGCCTTGAGATTTCAGGAAAGTCGGTCGACGCAAAGACGATCGCGGCTTTTCCCGACGTTTGCTTCACGCCGCCTGAAAACCCCGCAACGCCGCCCGGCGTTCCGATTCCCTATCCCAGTTTCGGCATGGCTTCCGATACGGAAGATGGTACTGGAACGGTCAAAATCGGCGGCAAGACGGTCAACATCAAGAACAAGTCGGATTTGTCGAAAACCAGCGGCACGGAAGCCGGCTGCGCCGCCAAGAAGGGAGTAATCACTTCGAAGAACACTGGTAAGGAGTTCTTCAAGTCATGGTCGCCGAACGTAAAATTCGACGGCGAACCAGTCATTCGCATGACGGATCTCGCCACCAACAACCACGCTTCCGATCCGCCGAACGCGCCGCCTTGGCCACATATTGCCGGCGTCAATCCGGCAACAGCGTCGTGCGCCGAGATACTGGCCGCTCTCGGGCTCAAGTTTCACAAGCATGAAGACAGCCCCTGCGAGGCTGAAGATCGTGCCGGAGGATCGAACAAGGCTACATTCGAGCAGTCCGACCACATCATCCAGACGGCCTGCTTCACTGATGGTCGCCTCGGTGAGGCTATCCCGACCGCAGGGCCGAACAAAGCCTACGACATCAACAAGGCGCCCTGCGTATGTCTGAAAGATGCAAGTCGACGGAGCACTGAACACGGCGAAAAATCGGCATCGCAGCGGCAATCCAAGCGTGACTGGGTTGCCAAGCGGAAAGCGGACGCGAATTGGAATCCTACCTACAAAGATGCACGGGAGGACAATCTCGATGCGATGAAGGATGCCCTCAAACCACGAATCGACGACGGTCCAAATGGCGAGGAGCATCCTGCCGTGGGTTGCTTGCGCGTCGAGTGCGACAAATATTTCAAGGATGACCTGGGGATGGATGACGATACCCCAGTGAAAATTCCGCATAAATCCTACGCCGCGCCTGCCGATCCCGGCGCTGCAGGCATCAGTTAAGAGGACGACAATGACCGAATTTTTCGCAAGCTGTGACTGCGCATCGCCGGAATATCAGGAATCGCTGCTCGCGCTGGTCGTGCAGACCGATTCTGAGGACTATTGGTCGAAGATCTTTCGGGTAACCAATCTTCTCGGTGCTGGGACCACGCCCAACAGGGCGAAGATTCTGGAGTTGCACACCTGGCTTACTCATTTCTGGAGGAGCGACAAGGGCATTCTCTACATCGCCGACGATTCGGGCGAGGTGCACGAGTCCGCCGAATCCGGGTTGACTTCGCGGATCGTGTCGGAGGGACGGGCCATCACCTTTGTCTGGGGCCTTTCGGACCAAGAAGTCTACGCTGTCGGCGATGCAGGCGTAGTCTTTCTCTGGAACGGCAAAACCTGGACGGCGATCTCCGATCCGCTCGGCGACCGTCTCTACGGTGCATCAAAGGCAGCCGACGGATCGCTCTACGTCTGTGGTCAAGCCGGTCACTTCTGGCGAAGGACCGACTCGCGTTGGCAGCGCATCGAATTGCCTACCAACCGGCGCCTGACAGCAACGTTTGCCACGCCGGACTCGACCGTATGGGTGTGTGGCGAAGGAGGAGCGCTCTTCCGTGGCCGCGGCGATGATTGGGAAGAACTGCGGCTGACCGAAACCAACCTGCATGGGATATGCCTGTTCAAAGGCGGGATCTACATTGCCGGCAGCCGAGACGGAGTTCTGAAATACGACGAGAAAACGGGTTTGCAATCCGTCAAACCAACCGTCGTCAGCTACGGTTTGGTCGCCGATGAGCACCACATGGTTAGTTTCGGCGACAAGATCGCCATCCGCTTCAATGGCGAGACATGGGCGGGGATAAAGTTCGATTGAATGCGAAAGATTTGAGACGGATTATCGTCCTTGCGTCGCAAGATAGGACCGCACCTGATCCAAATTCAGGTCGCGTATGTGCATGCTGGCTGCTTGCGGCCGCAGCATCCGGGTGACGAAAAGTTCGCCCGCTTCCGGATACTGGGCATAAAGCTCTTCGGCGATTTCCAGGCCGGCAGGGCCGGCTGTGCGCAAGCCATCTAGATGGGCTTCCAGCCGCTCGACAAGGCGGCCT
>NZ_RZQE01000582.1:0-3204 GCF_004022955.1 Mesorhizobium sp. M7A.F.Ca.US.002.01.1.1
GGCGGCGACGTTGCGCCAGGCTATGGAAGCGCTGGTGACGCTGCCGGACGCCGCCTTCGACACACGCGAGTTCCAGCGATTGGACATCGATTTTCACGGCATGCTCGCCGAGGGCAGCGCCAACCGCTTCATCGCCGACGCGCTCGCCGATCACCTCAGGCTGCGCCGGCTGCCGGGCATCTATGCCGGCGTCAACGTCTTCCGATTGCGGCAATCGCTGCGCGAACACCTTGTCATACTCGACCATCTTGAAAGCCTGCAGTATGAGGTGGCTGCCGATCTGCTTCGCATTCATCTGCGGCTCTCCCGCAACCAGCGACCGCAAGCGGCCAGCCGCGGGGCTCCCGCGCTGTTCGGCACGATCAGCCGGCCGGAATGACGAGGATTAATTGACGCGTAAAGCCAGCCCGACCATCGCGCTGTTTCCCGAAGCAAGCTTCGGCGCGGCGTTGAATTGCGTCGGCATCGCGCAGGCGCTGCGTGCGAAAGGCGCCCGGCCCGTCTTCATCTGCCATGCCGGTTTCTCCGGCGTCTTTGCCGACTATGGTTTCCAGGAATACCAGTTGCCAACCGACGAGCCGCTGAGCGAGAGCCAACGTCAGAGCTACTGGCAGGCTTTCGTGCGCCGGCACCTGCCGCATTTCAGGCTGAGCCCGATCGACCAGCTTGAGACCTATGTCGCTCCGACCTGGCAGGCCATCGTCGACACCGCGGTCAATGCCGAGGCGCCGCTGCGCCAATTGCTGGCACGGCTCAAGCCGGATGCCGTGGTGCTCGACAATGTCATCATGTTCCCGGCGATCGCCGCCGCCGGCTGTCCGTGGGTGCGCGTCGTCTCCTGCGCCGAGACCGAGCTGCCGGACGCCAATGTGCCGCCCTATCTGTCGGGGCTTGGCGTGGACGACCCGCAACGCGCGGCGTTCGAGGCCAGGTATCTGGCGGCTTGCGCGCCGGCGCATGACCGCTTCAACCGCTTCCGGGCGGATGCCGGACTGGGGCCGCTGCCGAAGGGTCAGTTCCTCGAGACGTCGCCCGATCTCAACCTGCTGCTGACGCCGACGATCGTGCGCCGCGAGCGTGCCGAGCCGCTCGACCCCGCGCGCTTCGTCTATCTCGAGGGCTGCGTGCGTTCTGAAGGGCCGTTCGAGGTGCCGGTGTTCCCGCGCAATGGCGGGCCGCTGGTCTATGTCAGCTTCGGCAGCCTGGGTGCCATGGATGTCGGCCTGATCGAGCGCATGCTGGTGGTGTTCGACAGGCTGCCGGCGCGCTTCATCGTCAATGCCGGCGGCCTGCGCGACGCTTACCGCGCGGTGCCGGACAATGTCTATCTCGACGCCTGGTTTCCGCAGCCCTCGGTGGTGGCGAAGTCGGATCTGTTCATCCATCACGGCGGCAACAACAGTTTTTGCGAAGCGCTGCGCTTCGGCGTGCCGTCGCTGATCATGCCCTATTGCTGGGATGGACACGACAACGCGCAACGCGCCGAAGAGACCGGCACCGGCGACCATATCGGCCGTGACGGCTGGACCGAAGGAGTGTTGGAGAAAGCCATTCTCGGCCTGCTGGCCGACGATGCCATGCGCGCCCGCCTCAAGGACAATGCAGCCCAAATGGCGCTGAAACCCGGAACGGATGCGGCCGCGCAAGCCATACTCTCTCTGATACGGATTTGAACGAAAATGCCTGACAACAACACGAACATCTCGCTCTCCAGCGGCAACGATGCCAAGGCCTGGCTGGCCCGGCACGGCATCAACGAAGTCGAGTGCCTGGTGCCCGACATGAACGGCGTCCTGCGCGGCAAGGCCTTGCCGACGGCCAAATTCCTCCAGGCGCTTGAAGACCGCGCGCTCTATCTGCCGAGCAGCGCTTTCCTGGTCAGCATCGACGGCCGCTATTCCGGCTCGATCGACGAGGGTTTTGCCTATTCGGATCCGGACATGCGCATGGTGCCTGATGTATCGACGCTCTGCCTGGCGCCGGGTGCCGCTCCCGGCAAGGCCTATGTCTTTGCCGATGCCTTCCATATGGACGGCCGGCCCTGGATGGCCTCGCCGCGCCATGTGCTCAGGGCCGTGCTCGACCTCTACGCCAAGCGCGGCTGGCGGGCGGTGGTGGCGCCCGAGGTGGAATTCTATCTCACCGCGCCCAATCCGGATCCGGACCGTCCGCTGACCGCCCCGGTCGGCGCCAATGGCCGCGCCGAGACCGTGCAGCATCCCTACGATATGGCCGGGCTCGAGGAGTTCGAGCCGGTGATCCGCCGCATTTACGATTATGCGGCGGCGGCCGGCCTGCCGCTCGACACGCTGATCCATGAGTCGGGAACCGCGCAGTTGGAGATCAACTTCCTGCATGGCGATGCGCTGCCGCTGGCCGACAAGGTGCTGCTGTTCAAGCGGCTGACGCGCCAGGCCGCGCAGCAAAGCGGCATGCACGCCACCTTCATGGCCAAGCCGATCGCCGCACAGGCCGGCAGCTCCATGCATCTGCACATGTCGGTCATCGACGAGGCCGGCAGGACTTTGTTTGCCGGCAGCGACGATGCCGACACCGCAATGTTTGGCCACTTCATCGGCGGCCTGCAGAAATATGTCCCCGAAATCATGCCGCTGTTCGCGCCCAACGTGAACTCGTTCCGCCGCATCAGGCCGAACCACAGCGCGCCGGCCAACATCGAATGGTCGCATGACAACCGCTCCTGCGGCCTGCGCGTGCCGGCCGGCGGCCGCGCCGCGCGGCGGGTGGAGAACCGGCTTCCGGGCGCGGATTCCAATCCTTACCTGGCGATCGCCGGCTCGCTGCTTGCCGGCTATCTCGGCGTCGAGCAGAAACTGGCGCGCTCGCCCGAGGCGTCGGGCAATGCCTACAAGATCAAGAGCACGCTGCCGAAGACGATGGAGGAGGCGCTCGATCGTTTCGAGGCTTGCGGCCCGGTGCGGGAACTGCTCGGCGAGGATTTCTTCCAGACTTATCTGCGCGTAAAGAGCGTCGAGCTCGACCTGTTCCAGGGCGTGGTGACGAGCTGGGAACGCGACCACCTTCTGCTGAAGGTGTGATCATGGCTTCCAGTTCAACGGGCTTCAATTCGGGCCTCGATATCGCAAAATCCTATTATGTCGCCACCGCCAATCCGGCGCCGGACCATCCGGCGCTGGTCGGCGACGTCGACACCGACCTGGTTGTCGTCGGCGGCGGCTGCAC
>NZ_RZQE01000583.1:0-3190 GCF_004022955.1 Mesorhizobium sp. M7A.F.Ca.US.002.01.1.1
CCATGATCAGGAACGAGCCCATTGCCGTCAGGTCGCGCCTGGTGGTGTAGCCGAACAGCGACAGCGCACCGAAGGCGGCGGCCGTGGCGAAGAAGGTCTGTGAAATGCTGGCCGTGGTGTAGACCAGGAAGATCGAAGACAGCGACAGGCCGACGAGACCGGCATAGACCCAGAACGTCGTCTGCGCCGCCGAAACGCTCATCGACTGGACGCGGAACGACAGGAACAGAACGGCGGCCAGCGGCGCCAGCATCACCACCCAGCGCAGCGGCGAGCCGAAGATCGCGTAGCCGAAGGACGTCAGCATCTCGCCGCTCGGCAGCGTCGCGACAGCCGAAGCCGGATCGGTGGTGGTGGCCAGCATGATCGTGCCGACAGCGGCAAGACCGGTGATGAGGAGGCCAAGCCCCATCAGATTGTAAACCTTGATCATGTAGGCGCGCAGGCCCTGATCGATGTCGGCACCGACGCCGACGCCGGGCACGGCGCGCATCTGGTAGTTGCGAATGGGATCAGCCATTGTAGTCCTCTATTGCTTCTGCCCCGTCCGGTGTCAGGTCCTTCCGGACCCAGGCGCCGCTGGCAGGGCTCCAGCATGCCTGTGGCGAAATATGATGGTTATTCGCGTCAAGAACAAGACCGTAACCGGATGTAACGGTTCGTGAGAGGGCGAAGCGCCGATTCCTCGGCTTTTCGGACGGCTTTCTTACCAAGATTTAATCCAGGATGCCCGTTCCGGGCCTGTCGTCACAGGTTGCGCAGCACCGGTGCTGCCTTGTGGCCGAGCACCCGCCAAGTGCCGGCGAGACCAATGCCGACCGTGATCACCAGCGAAAACAGAATGGTTGCCACCGCCACCTCCGGCATGAAATGCGACGGCAAAGTCATGATGCGCGCGACGACGAACCAGGCGGCTGCGCTGCCCGCCGCCAGCGCGAAAATGGCGGTGGCCAGCCCGATCAGCATATATTCGAGCGAGAAGGCCGATATCAGCGTCGTGCGTGTCGCGCCCAGCGTCTTCAACACCACCGCATCATGGATGCGCGCCCGGTTGCCGGCTGCAAGCGCGCCGGCCAGCACCAGCACCGAAGCGATCAGCGCCACGCCAGCGGCCGCCCGGATCGCCGTGCCGAGCTGCCCGACCAGCCGGTTGACGACGTCGAGCGCGTCCTTGACCCGCACCGTCGTCACCGCCGGGAAGGCGCGGGTGACGGCGTTGAGGATGCGGGCGTCGTCGGCCGTCGATGCACTCTTTTCGGTCAGCGTCGCCATCCAGCCATGCGGGGCGCCCGCGAATGTGTTGGGCGAGAAGACCATGACGAAATTGATACCCATCGTCTCCCATTCGACTTGGCGGAAACTGGCGATCCTGGCCGTGACGTTGCGGCCCAGCACATTGACGGTGATGGTGTCGCCGAGCTTCAGCCCGATCTCCTTGCCTTCTTGCGCCGAAAACGAAACCAGCGGTTCGCCGCTGTAATTTTCGGGCCACCAACTGCCCTCGGTCAGCGTCGCGTTCTCCGGCTGCCTGGTGTCATAGGTCAGGCCGCGATCCCCCCTCAGCACCCAGGCGCCTTCCGCCGGCACCTTCACCTTGTCGACGTCGACACCGTTCAGCGCCATCACCCGGCCGCGCAGCATCGGCACCTTGGCCAGCACGCCCTGCGGCGCCTCCTTGCCGATCAGCGCCGAGAAGGACGCGACATCGGCGCTCTGGATGTCGACGAAGAAGAAGTTCGGCGCCCGTTCCGGCAGGCTGCCCGAGATCTGTCGCCTGAGATTGCCGTCGATCAGCGCCAGCGTCACCAATAGCGTCAGCCCGAGCCCAAGGGACAGCACCACCGATGGCGTCAGGGCGCCTGGCCGATGGATGTTGCCGATGGCGAGCCTGAGCGCCACGAAGCGCACGCGCGGGCTTTTCCTGGCCGTCCATTGCACCAGTGCGCCGACCACGCGCAGCACCAGGAAGGCGAAGACGGTAGCGCCGACAAAGATCGAGGCGATGCGCTGGTCGCCCGAGAACAGAATGGCCAGCGCCGCAAGCAGCAGCGCGATGCCTATGGCCGCCGCGACATAGGCGGGGCGCGGCAAGCCGCGGCCTTCCAGCCCCATTTCGCGAAACAGCGCGGTTGCCGGCACGTCGCGGGTGCGGCCGAGCGGCAGCAGCGCGAAAGCCAACGTCACCAGCAGGCCGAACAGCGCCGCCATGCCGAGCGCGCCGGGATAGAAGCCGCCTTCGGCCGGCACCGGAATGACGGATTGCAAGGCCGCGCTCGCCGCGAAGGGCATTAGTGCGCCGAGCACAAGGCCCAGCACGATACCCAATCCGGCTATGATCAGGATCTGCACGAGATAGACGGCAAAGACGAAGCCGCCCGAAGCGCCCAGGCTCTTGAAGGTGGCGATGACGCCGCGCTTGCCCTCGAGATAGGCGCGCACCGCATTGGCGACGCCGACGCCGCCGACCACCAGCGCCGTCAGCCCGACCAGGGTCAGGAACTGCGAGAAGCGTTCGATGTTGGACGACAGCGCGGGCGCCGCGTTGCTGCGCGTGCGGATCGACCAGCCGGCTTCCGGAAAATCCGTGGCGGCCTGATCCTGGATGGCCTTGAGCCTCGTCTCGTCGGCGTCCGCCGGCAGCCGGATTTTGTAGGCATTCTCGACCAGGCTGCCCGGCTGGATCAGTCCAGTGGCCGCCAACCCTTCGGTCGAGATCATCAGCCTCGGCGCGAAGCCGAAACCGTCGGACACGGCATCCGGTTCGGCGACCAGCTTGGCGCGCAGTTCGAAAGTAGCGGTGCCGAGCTTCAGCCGGTCGCCAGGCTTGACGTGCAACCGCTCGAACAGAAGATCGGGCGCTGCCGCACCGAAGACGCCGAACTCTTCGCCGAACAGTTCCTGTTTCGACAGCGCCGGCTCGGTCTCCAGCGTGCCATAGAGCGGATAGACATGGTCGACCGCCTTGGCCTCGACCAGCGCCTGGTCGGATCCGTCGGCGAGACGCGCCATCGAACGCATGCTGGCGGTCCGCGAAACCGTGCCGAGCCCGTCAAGGAAGCTGCGCTCCGCCTGACTGGCGTCACGCTGGTTGATCTGGAAGCGAAGATCGCCGCCAAGCAGCGTCTGGCCCTGATTGGCGACACCGGCGGTGATCGAACGCGCCACCGAGTTGACGCCGCCGATGGCCGCG
>NZ_RZQE01000584.1:0-3188 GCF_004022955.1 Mesorhizobium sp. M7A.F.Ca.US.002.01.1.1
AGTCTCCCCGCCGTAATCTGGTGACCACGCTCCCGAAGATAGGCCTCGCCTTCGCGAGCCAGGTTGCGAACCATCTCACGCGAGATCGTGGCGTCGTAGCGCAGTGCGAGCAGGTCGGCTGTCGACAGCGTGCGCGCAAGTTCCGGGCGGTAGGTGTTCATCATCCTGATCCAGGTCTTGCTTATGAATTGCCCTGCACCGGTTGCTGAGGAATTTGGGTTCTTGGCGCGAGCGCTGCCGCCGCTTTCGACATGAACGATACGGTCGGTGAGCGTCTCGACCGCGGAATCGTCGGAAGCGACCGCGGTGACCGTGCCGAGTGGGTCGATCGCTGCGCCATTCTGGTAGAGTTCGAAATGCAGGTGGGGCCCGGTCGAAAGGCCGGTGGTGCCGATATAGCCGATCACATCGCCGGCTTTCACCCTGGTTCCGACACCGGTCCCGATTGCAAATCTCAGCATATGCGCATAGCGCGTCTCGCGCCCGTTTGGGTGCGAGATCTTCACCAGATTGCCATAGCTGCCGCCATCGCCCTGGAAGGTGATCTCACCATCGAAGGCGGCTGCGATCGGCGTGCCAACGGGAGCCGCCCAGTCGACGCCCTTGTGGATGCGAACGGTGCCGAGAATTGGATGCTTGCGTGGCCCGAAGGTGGATGTCATCACCCCGTTGACGGGCGTGACCATGCCGTTGGTGACCGTCAGCGAGCGGACCTGATCGTCACCGGTAACGCACGCAAACTGGCCCTCGCTCAGCTGGAAGACGAAACAGTCGAGGCTCTTTTCGGTGCCCTGCACGCCGACATACAGCACACGCCCGTCAGTCTCGCCCTTGCCGCGCGGCGTTTGCGAGTAGATCAGCACAAGGCGCTGGTCCTCGCTGGCGAAGGCGTCCAGATCCTGCCCTCGCGATAGGTACATGATCGCTTCGCCGATCACGCCGGTTGGAACACTGTTGCGAGCCGCCGTCGAGTAGATCGCGTCGAGCAGGCGATACTGCCGCTTGTGCGTGCCTTCCCCCTGTGCGCCCGAATAGTTGAACAGATCTTCACGGACCCAGGGATCGACACCCGATACGAATGCGCCCGCCGCATTGCGTGTCAGCGTGCCGACAAAGACGTTCTTGGCGTAGATGGACACCTGCATCAGCGACATGGTCGTCGTCTCGCGCCTCGGCCTGAAACCACGCATGGCGATGACATAGCCCGGTTCCAGGCCGTCGCGGTTGAAAAGCGCCTTCAGCGCTTGCCCTGCCAGCTTGGCGTCCTCTGCGGAGAAATGCGCATCGAGCGCGACGCTGTCCAAAGAGCGGTCGTTGAGGATTTTCACGAACGTGTCTTCGGTCGCCTCGAACCGCTGATACTCATTCGAGACGGTTGCGACACTCGTGTTGTTTTCGATCTGCGTCTTCTGGAATGCGGGAAGGGCTGCATCGCCCGCATCGATGGTCTCGCCCCAGCCGGCTTCGGGATCATCGGCGTCCGCCCTTTGGTCGGGCGCTGCGGCTGGTTCCCCCTCTATCGGCGATGGCTCAAGATCATTCTGCAGATCACCGGATGGTGGGGCAGCAGTCTTTCGTTGCGCCTGGAAGAATGCAAAATCCTCTTGCGTCGACGGTATCGTTGTCATGAATTTTTCGCTCGCGCTAAGCATGACGTCAGACAGGATTTCGATCTGTGGAGAAACGCCGGCCTGGTTGAGTTCCGCCGGGCGCGGCATTGTCCGGCCTTTGGTTGCGGCGCTGGCATCGGGCGCCAGCGTGATCCACATCGGGTCCCCCGCCAGATCGATAATGGCTGGCACATACACGGATGCGTCCGCCGGCATATCGTCCGCCCCTTCGACCGCATGCAACTCCTCGTCTTCGTCTCCGAACGACCAATACTCGGCGGTGAGGTAGAAACCGGCGGCGATAGAGAGCAGCACAGCCACCGCGAGACCGGCAACAAGCCTGTGCCGAAGCGTGCGCCTGCGAAGGGCCGCGCGCGCCTGCTTTTTCTGCCTGAAGCTCGTGTCGATACCGTGCGTCACGGATTGCTTCCCGTAAGGAAGAAAGTCCACCGCGCCTGTTCGAGGGTATCGACTTCAAGAAATTGTGCCGCGATATGGCCGCGCTGCCAGCACTCGTCGATGCCGCGTATCGAAAAACGTCGCCGCTCAATGCACATTTCGGTCGATCCTGTGAGGATCGCATGACCAAACACGTCCGTTGCGTAGATGTAGATGTAGCGGTTCGTCAGTTCCTCACGAATGACGTTTACGCATTGATTG
The DNA here is from genome assembly GCF_004022955.1 of Mesorhizobium sp. M7A.F.Ca.US.002.01.1.1. Lineage (NCBI taxonomy): Bacteria > Pseudomonadati > Pseudomonadota > Alphaproteobacteria > Hyphomicrobiales > Phyllobacteriaceae > Mesorhizobium > Mesorhizobium sp. M7A.F.Ca.US.002.01.1.1. The sequence goes on from NZ_RZQE01000584.1 coordinate 2,271, forward strand.
GCGCCGATGGTCCACCAGCCATCGGTCTGGTCCGCATTGTCGACCTTCTGGCCGACGGCGAGATTGACGACATCCAGAGTCTGATTGCAGACCGTGAACTCGGCGCGCGCTTCGCTGGATGACAGCACGGCAAACAGGGCCGCCCCCCCCATGACCGCAAGCCTCATGCTGCCACGCAGGGCAGGGGCCCGAACCGGATCAAACTGCCTTACCGGCGGGTCAGAGCGGCTGAGTTGCATCGGGCGCCCATGCTATCCGCCGAGCCGGAAATACTGGGCGGTGGCCGAGAATTGAGACCCGTCGGTCTCGATTTCTTCGAGAATCTTGGGGAGCAGCACCGAGGCTGGCATGGGCGTGGAGAACGCGGCTGCCTGGATGTCCTGAGGGCCCGTGATCACCATTATGATCTGCGGCACCGCCTTTCCGGCGGCTTTGTCGGCGGCCCCGAGACCAATCGGGATGCTGAAAGTAGCCTTGCCGGGTTCTACGACGATGCGGTCGTCGAGATTGAACACCATGCCTTTATGGTCGATCAACAGCACGCTGGACCTGAGCCCGCCACGCGTCACCAGCGTTCCGCTGATCGGCGTACCGTTTGGCACCGATGTCCGATCGAGAACAAGCTGCGGCTTGTCTGATGCGGTCTGCCCGATAAAGCGCAGAAAATTGGTGACTTCGCATTGGCTTGGTTCAATGAGCCGGACGCTGATGTCCGGCTCGACATGGAATTTGGCCTGGAACTCGGCCAGCATGCCTTCGAATGGCTGGACCGATGTTCCAAAGCCTTCGATCGCGGCAGCCTTGTCGGTTGCTGAGGTCATCGTCGCATAGAAACAGTCGCCGCCGCCGAAGTCGCGAACCCATGACACCCGTTGGGCGATGTCGTCGACGGCCGGGGGAATCTCCGGTTTGGGCCTG
>NZ_RZQE01000585.1:0-3188 GCF_004022955.1 Mesorhizobium sp. M7A.F.Ca.US.002.01.1.1
ATCCTGTCCCTTGATTTCGTCGGCGATAGTTTTTGCGGGCCGCGTTCTCTTCTCGATGAGCCCGAGCTTTGGCCGCAAAAGGTGATTGTCATGACGCTGGCCAAGGTCGGTGCGGCCGCCGGTCCCGACTTCGGGCGGTTGCAGGAGGTCAAGGCCAAGGCCGGAAATCGCGCTGTCATTGCGGCCGGCGGTGTCCGCGACGAGAACGACATCAGGGCCTTGTCCGCCATGGGCGTCGCCGCGGCACTGGTCGCAACCTCATTGCACAACGCTACGCTCACGCCCGGCCGCCTCGCGTCACTCGGCGCCTGATCATCGTTGCTCGTCAGCTCCCGAAGGGCGTGCGCCCTTCGGGAGCTGACGTTTCAAAAGCCCAGAACCTTTTTCAGCCGGCGCAACAGACCATCCGTCTCAGAAGAGGGTTTTTCCTGTGCGGGGCTGTCTCTTGTCTAGGCTGCGAACGGATGCTTGACCTTGTCGCGCTGGGCCGTTGCTTCGGCGGCGGTCGGGGTTCCTGCAACGGCGCGCTGGATGGCTTCCTTTGTCGCCTCGTAATTGTATTTCTGGATCTTGGCGTCGTCCGCCGCGTCCCAATGGATGAATACCCCGACGCAGATGAACACGTCGTCTGCTTCGTTGGCCGGAATGGTCCCGTCCGCAACGCTGTCCTGCACGGCCTTTGCCACGGCGTGCTGCGCCGGGCCGAACATCTGGACCGCCTGTTTGGCACCCTTGATCGTGACCTTGTTGAACATCACGGTGTTGGGTTTGCATTGAAGATTGGGCGCGATCACCGCCAAAAGCGAAGTAAAGCCGTCCTTGTTGTTGGTAAGCGCGTTGCAAAATGCCGTTTCGACCGCGCTCCCCCGCGGGCCGATGAGCAGGTCGACATGCGCGACTTCGTTGCCGTCTCCCACCAGCGATTCACCGACCATAACCTTTGATATTTTTGCCATGCCAATTTCCTCCAAGACACAATTATGATGTCCACGGACGCTGCAACCGAGCAGGCGCTCGATGGACAGCTATCCTTGTTGGCAGCGTCCGGATTTGCCCGGACCGGTTGGCTAGATAGCCGCGGAAGCACAGCTTCCGCTTTTGGAAGTCAAGCACCAACGCCGCGATTATGCAAGGTGAGGGCGAGGGTGTGGACTAAAAGAGTAGCCACGGTGAGGTCGGCCGAGGTGCCGGGGTTGATGTTGTCGGCCTTCAGCCGGCGGTCGAACTCCATGAGCAGACGAATGCGCGACGGTTCGTCGCCCTCGGCATGGAGCGCCGCCTGAACGGCAACGGCTTCCTGCCGCGCCTGATTTGCGACGTGAACGCCGTGCTTGCGCATCACATGGCTGTCGGGGAAGTCGGCGAGAAACGCCATGTAGACGAACACCGTCGGCCACATGCCGTCTTCTTCACGTGCCAACGCTCCATCCAGCGCGGCGAGCCCGACCCCGAACACGTCGCCGAAACAGTTGCTGTACTGGCGAGCGATCATGTCGCGGTCGGCAGCCTCCCTCATCGCGTCCAGCAAATGGACCTTCGGCTCCTGCCGCACATCGTTGGCGGCTTCTCCGAGGCCGCCTGGCGCGGCCGTGACGATCGCCTCGAATACCGCCTTGGTATCCTGCACGCTCAAAGCCCGAAGCAGCGAATCGAGATTGTCCTGCAGTCTGTCACCGCCCATTTCGGCAGCGCATATCAGAGGCCCTGCCAGAAGGATGATTCCGAGATTGGTGTTGGTTGCGACCGCCAGTCGTGTCGCGCGCACCGCCTCCAGCATCCGCTGCCCGACCGGCAGACGAGGATCGGTCAGCGGCCCGGAGGAAACCTCCGCACTTGTCATGAACTGGGCGGCGGACATGCCGTGTCCGTCGGCGAACAGATGGACGTTGCCCGGCTTTAGGGCTTCGATCTCCATCCTGCAGGCATTCTTATAGCTGGCCCGGAGGCGTTCACGCGAAAGCGCCAACTTGCCCGCCCTCACGAATTCGCAGGCGCGGCAAAACGGTAGGGCCGCGGTGCGGCGGCCGCCTCGGCGCGGTCGGCCAGAAGTTTCAGCAAGGCATCGGCGATTGCTTCGGCGATGTTCACGGCGACCACCGACTGCAATCCCGACCATGCGGGCATGCTGTTCACTTCGAGTATGAACAGATTGCCGTCGTCAGCCCGCACGATGTCCACGCCGGCAAAATCCGCGCCGACCGCGGCTGACGCAGCGACGGCCAGCGATGCCAGTTCCGCCTTGCCATGTTCGGAAACCTGTTCCGGCACGCCACCCCGGTTGACGTTCGTGATCCAGTCGTCGCTGATGCGGCTCATCATCGCCACGGTCTCTCCGGCGCAGACAAACACGCGGAAATCCCGGAAAGGCGGACCGGCACGCGACACATATTGCTGAAGGTAGTAGACGCTGTTCACCTCTTCTGCGGCCGGCAGGTCCGAGAGCGTGCGGATCAGCTTTATGCCGCGGCCTTGCGCCCCGAACAATGGTTTCAGCACCAGCGGTCCCCGCGGAAGCTCTTGCGCCGCGACCTCCTCGGCGACGGCAAGTCCTTCTGCGGCAAAGGTGCGTGGCGTAGGCAGGCCGGCATTTTTCAGGAGGAATGTCGTCATCGACTTGTCGACGCAGCGCTCGATCGCCTGCGCGGAATTCCATACGGGAACCGACAGTCTGCTTAACGCGTGCAGCACCCCGAGGCGCCGGGTAACCGCTTCAAACGATCCGGCGGCGATCGAACGGACGAGCACGGCGTCGGGCAGCGTGCCGCCGAAGCCGGGGATCGTAAGTCCGCTCGGGCTGCTGGTATCGAATGCGATCGCCGCCAGCGGCACGGCTGTAACGGCGGCGCCCCCCCGACCAAGTCCTGCCGCCAGGCCGTTGGAGCCGGTGTCCACTTTGTCGCTGACGATCAGGATGCGAGGGATCATGTGGCCTCTCGGGTGCGGGAATGTCGGCGGCGCGAGCGATTCCAGGCCCTCATGGCAGCGTCCGCGGCAGGGCTGCACGGAAGGCAGTCGCCGGGCGGGCGAATGACAGACGAATCCCTTTGCACCGCCATGCCCTAGCCGAGACTCCGTTCGAGCATCTTCAGATCACGCCGACCGGCGCGAAAAGTATCGCCGGTTTCGATCGCTGTCACGATCACTTCAGCCGGGCTGAACAGCAACGGGTCGATGGCATAGAAATCGCC
>NZ_RZQE01000586.1:0-3176 GCF_004022955.1 Mesorhizobium sp. M7A.F.Ca.US.002.01.1.1
GTTCCAGCCGCTCGATCCCGCCGACACCGAAGAGGCGCGCAACAAGAACCGCCGTATTGAACTGAAGCTCACCGAACGTTGATCGAAAATCACGCGAACTTGTTCGCCGGTTCAACCCTAGGGCGCAGATGGAGGCGGGCAAGGCCTGAAAAGATTATCTTTTTTTAATTACACATTGTCGCAGGGCGGTCCTAGCCTGCCGCCCGGGCCGAGAACCGCCGGCGATGAATCCCCCCTCATCGCGACGCGACGGAACCGGACGGCCCAAGGCTGGAAGGCAGGCGGACAACCGCCGCCTCCCTCTACAAGAGGAGACGCGTGATGCGCTCTTTCACTCCCAAGACCTCGCTTAGAACTGCAACACTCACGGCGCTCCTCATCGCCGTTCCGCTTGCCGGCGCCTATGCCGCGGGCCATCACAAGGGCGCTCTCGACGCGACCGATCCAACCGATATGACTGGCCCGCGTGTCGAGGCGCTTATCCAACAGGTGCAGGGCGTCCGGCAGGGCATCGTGGACGCAAGACAGGCCAACAACATCACCCCGGCTGTGGCGGAACGCCTGGAAATGCGCACGGCCCACATCAGTCAGGCGGCAGAGAAAGTCGCCGCCTCCGATCACGGCAGGATACCGGCCGCGCAATACCATGATCTGCTGCGCCGTCTCGACAATGTCGACCAGCGGCTGATGATCGACACCGGCAGCGGCTTCATGATCGGCGACGGCGCCGACGGCGGCAATTACCCGAACGGCTGAGGCCATAGCGCCCGAAACGGTCCAAGAGGAAGGAACCGCCTGGCGCCTTCGAGAGCGATCCCGCGGGCGTCCTTTTTACCAGCCGAGCAATACCGCGATCAGGGCGATCACCGCCGGCACGGTCTGGATGAACAGGATCTTGCGCCCGACCGTTGCCGCGCCATAGAGGCCGGCAATGGCCACGCAAGCCAGAAAGAAGACCTTGACCTGGAACCCGGCCGCACCAAGGTATAGCCCCCAGATCAACCCGGCGGCGAGGAACCCGTTATAAAGTCCCTGATTGGCCGCGAGCACTTTCGAGGCACTGGCGAATTCCGGGGTCAGGTTGAAAGCCTTGTGCCCGCGCGGCGTGTCCCACAGCACCATCTCCAGATAGACGATGTAGGCATGGATCAAGGCCACCAGCCCGACCAGGATGTTGCCGATCATTTTTTCCCCCTTGATGTGTTGCCGGCAGCATTTCATGCGCGGCCTCGCCTGCGCAAGGTGCATTTGCCGGACGGCATCCGAGGGTTGCCAACGCTTTTGCGTTGGTGTCTTTTCGCGCCGTCCCAATCACGGAAGTCGCCATGTCCTTTCAGAAACTCGACGACCTCGGTCACAAGCTCGAAGCGCTCGAGCATGCGCTGGCCATCCTCGGTGCCGATGAGGCCACGCACATGGCCGTCGGCGGCGGCGAGAAGCGTGCCGAGGCGATGTCGGCACTGGCCGGCATGTATCACACCAGGGCAACGGCGCCCGAGATAGCAGACTGGATCGCCGCGGCCGAACAGGAAGCGCTGGGGGAGGAGCAGCGCGCCGCCGTCTCGGAACTGCGGCGGCAATACACCAACCTGACCTGCCTGCCGGTCGAATTCGTCGAACGCCAGACGACCGCGCGCATGCGTTGCGAGCAGCTGTGGCGCGGCCTGCGCGCCAAGAACGACTGGGCAGGCTTCCAGCCGGCGCTGGAAGGCGTCGTGGCGCTGGTGCGCGAGGAGGCGGCGCTGCGTGCCGATGTGCTCGGCCTGGCCCCCTATGACGCGCTGATGGAGCAGTACGACCCCGGCAACCGCACCGCCGACATCACGCCTGTGTTCAGCGACCTGAAGGCTTTTCTGAAAAGTTTCGTGCCGGAGGCGCTGGCGATCCAGGACGCACGGCAGCGCAAGCGCCCGCTGAAGCCGCTTTCGGGCACCTATGCGATCGATCGGCAGCGCGAGCTCGGCCTTGCCATGATGACGGCAGTCGGCTTCGACCTGACGCATGGGTCGCTGTCGGTGTCGCACCACCCTTTCTGCGGCGGCGTGCCGAGCGACGTGCGTATCACCACCCGCTACAAGACGTCCGACTTCCTGTCGGCGCTGATGGGCGTGCTGCACGAGACCGGCCATGCGCTCTACGAACAGAACCTGCCCAAGGCATGGTCGCACTGGCCGCTCGGCAAAGCGCGCGGCATGGCCGTGCATGAAAGCCAGAGCCTGTTCGTCGAGAAGCAGCTAGGCCGCAACCCGGCCTTCTGGCGCTGGGCGCTGCCAGTGGTTGAAAAGCATCTCGGCGAAGCCTGGTCGCTCGACGACATCCTGCCGCACGTGCATCGCGTCGGACGCGGCCTGATCCGGGTCGATGCCGACGAGGTGACCTATCCCCTGCATGTCATCCTGCGCTACGAACTGGAACAGGAACTCGTCTCGGGCCGGCTGGAGGTGGCCGATCTGCCCGAAGCCTGGGACGCCAAGATGCGCGACTACCTCGGCCTTTCCACCATCGACAACCCAGCCGACGGGCCAATGCAGGACGTGCATTGGCCCGGGGCAGCTTTCGGCTACTTCCCCTCCTACACGCTGGGCGCGATGATGGCAGCACAGCAATGGGCGGCGCTGACGCGGGAGCATCCTGCCGCCGACGAGGATCTCGCCAAAGGCAATTTCGAGGCGATCAACGACTGGCGCCGCCAAAAAATCTGGTCACAGGGGTCACGCTGGTCGACGCCGGACCTGCTCGAACGCGCCACAGGCGAAAAGCTCAACGCCACCTATTTCGTGAACCATCTGAAACAGCGCTATGGAGCCGCATAGCGGCTGTCGCCACAGCGCCAGATCTGCCTATTCCGCCGCGCCCCTGAAAGCACTGGCGCCGGTTTCGAACTGCAGCTTGGCCAGCCGTGCATAGATGCCGCCCTTGGCGACAAGGCTTTGATGCGTGCCTTCCTCGACGATCGAGCCCCCATCCATGACCAGGATCCTGTCGGCCTTCAGCACCGTTGCCAGGCGGTGGGCGATGACGATCGTGGTGCGGCTCTGCATCAGCCGTTCCAATGCCGTCTGCACCAGCGTTTCGCTTTCGGCGTCGAGTGCCGAGGTGGCCTCGTCGAGCAACAGGATCGGCGCGTCGCGCAAGATGGCACGGGCGATCGCAACCCGCTGGCGCTGACCCTGTCT
>NZ_RZQE01000587.1:0-3174 GCF_004022955.1 Mesorhizobium sp. M7A.F.Ca.US.002.01.1.1
TGTTCCAGCGGAGTGAAACGTTGGCGCTCCCTGGAGCTCATCCGTCGCCTTCGGCGACACCTTCTCCCAGGGGAGAAGGAAGATCTCGCCCTTTGAAATCCTTGGCCAAGAGATAAAGCTCGACCGATTCATCCCGCGACGCCGGCGGCTTGACGTGATGGACCGAGCGGAAGTTCTTCTTGAGCATGGAGAGCAGTTCGTTTTCGGCGCCGCCCTGGAAGGTCTTGGCGAGGAAATGCCCGCCCGGTTTCAGGACGGAGAGCGCGAAATCGGCCGCCACCTCGCACAGATGCATGGTGCGGATATGGTCGGTCCGCTTGTGGCCGGTGGTCGGTGCCGCCATGTCGGACAGCACGATATCGGGATCCCCACCCAGCGCCTCGGCCAGCTTCTGCGGCGCCTGCGGATCGAGGAAATCCATCAGCAGCACCGGCGCGCCGGGCACGGCGTCCATTTCGAGATAATCGATGCCGATGACATGCGGCTTGTCGGCCGTCGATTTCGTCCGCGCGGCGGCGACCTGGCACCAGCCGCCGGGGGCGGCGCCGAGGTCGATCACCTTCATGCCGGGTTTCAACAGATGATGCTTGTCGTCGATCTCGATCAGTTTGTAGGCCGCGCGCGAGCGATAGCCGTCAGCCTTGGAGCGCTGGACATAGGGATCGTTGATGTGGCGCTGCAGCCAGCGGCGCGACGATTCCTTCAGCCCGCTCTTCTTCTTGATCCGCGTCTTCAGCACACGAATGCTGGCGGATCCTGGTTTTTCCGGTTTCTTGGTCATTGCTTATTTCTTCGGTTCGGGCTCACGCTCTGCCACGCCCATCGTTGCGCCAGACGCCATCATCGGCCATCAGTTCGCTTAAAATACCTTCGCGCAGGCCACGATCGGCGACTCGCAGCCGCTCGGACGGCCACACGGCGCGGATCGCTTCGAGGATAGCACAGCCGGCCAGCACCAGATCGGCGCGATCGGCACCGATGCAAGGGTTGGCGCAGCGCTGCTGGAAATCCCAGCCAACCAGTCTTTCGACCATGCGATCGACGCTGTCGCGGTCCATCCAAAGCCCGTCGACACGGCGGCGATCGTAGCGCTCGAGCTCAAGGTGGACACCGGCCAGCGTCGTCACCGTTCCCGACGTGCCCAGCAGATGAAAATTCGGGCTGGCCTTGAGATGGCTCAGCCGGTCGCGACCGTCGAAGTTGGCCAGCCGGCCGGCGACATCATCGACCATGGCGGCGAAGATCTCGCGCGTCACCGTGCGGCCGCCAAAGCGCTCGGCCAGCGAGACGACGCCGACCGGCAGCGACGTCCACGACACGATGTGATTGGCGAGCCTCGGCGAACGGCGGCCTGCGAGGTCGATGAGCGCGATTTCGGACGAGCCGCCGCCAATATCGAACAGGACGACGCCTTGAGTGTCGCGCTCGACCAGCGAGCCGCAGCCGGACACCGCCAGCCGCGCTTCGGTCTGGCGGTCGATGATCTCGAGCTTCAGGCCGGCCTCGCGCTCGACGCGGTCGATGAACTCGACGCCGTTTTCGGCCGTGCGGCAGGCCTCGGTGGCGATCAGCCGGGCTTTTCTGATCTTGCGGTTGCGCAATTTGTCGCCGCAGATTTTCAGCGCCTCGACCGCGCGGTCCATCGCCGGCTGGCCGAGCCGGCCATTGGCGGTGAGCCCCTCGCCCAGCCGGACGATGCGAGAAAAGGCGTCGATGACGCGGAACTGGCCATGCCGCGTCGGCACGGCGACCAACAGCCGGCAATTGTTGGTGCCAAGGTCAAGCGCCGCAAACACCGGAGGCTCCTGGACCGGCGGCCGACGGGCGCTCTGTTCCGGCCGTGGCACTACAGCGGCGGGCGAGACCGCCGACTCCACCGGTCTGTGGGCCTCCGCCGCCGGGGCACCGGCTTTGCCTGGCGCCGGCGATCGATTCTCCGCGGGACGCGCTTCGTCGCGCGCAAAAACCTTGCGCCCGCGCCTTCGCTTGCGCCGCTTCTTGGGCTTGCCTTTGTGGGGTGCGTCGCCCGCCTGCCCGTCCGCGGAGCGGAGCTCCGTCGGGCGGCGTTGCTGCCAGCTTGCGTTCCCCGGGCCAGCCGACCCCTGGGAAGCGCTGGACACGCCCACCTCCGGCGCGCCGGCGCCGGTGTCGTGGTCTTCCACTGTCGTTCCTTCCGGCGCCGCGCGAACCTATGATGGACGCAGCAGGCGCTTCAGTGTTTTAAGTTGCCGCCAGACTAACAGCGCCGCGCCCGATCACCAAGAGCCGCATGCCGAATTTTGCCGGCAGGCCGCTGACCGCCGTTCCGGCGCGGCCGCTCACTGCGGCAAATCTTGCCGGCCGGCGCTGCGACAAGGGTTCGCGGTTGAATAGCCGGCTTCGATGAGGCATTTCTGAAATGAGCGGAAGAATCCGGCAAAGCCGGCCTCCCACCAGCCACGAAAAGGAAGCGGACCCGCAACGCATGGCAGTCAGGCAATGAACTGGAGACGCTATTTCTGGCCGGTCGTCGGCATCGCCGCCGTGATCTTCTCGCTGCTGCTGCTCTGGCACGAATTGCGCGGCGTTTCGCTCGACGACGTCTGGGACGGTATCACGGCCATTCCGACCCGGGGTTGGGTTCTTGCCGCGCTGAGTTCGATCATCGCCTATGCCTCGCTTGCCGGCTACGACCACATCGCGCTCCTGCATATCGGCAAGCGCGTGTCGTGGCTGTTCGTCACGCTGTGCTCCTTCACCACCTATGCGCTGTCGCACAACATTGGCGGTTCGGTGTTTTCCGGCGCCGTCATCCGCTACCGCGCCTATGGTACCAGGGGCCTGACCGGACAGGATGTCGGCGTGCTGGTGGCGGTCTGCTGGATCACCTTCGTGCTGTCGACGATTTTGGCCTCGGGCCTCGTTCTGGTGTTCGAGCCTGAGATACTCGACCGGTTTTCCGGCATCGCCCATCATGGCCTGTCGGAAGCGGCCGGCATCGCGATGCTGCTGCTCGTCGCCGCCTATGTCTTCGGCAGCTGGCTGCATCTGCGCCCGCTGAAGATCGCCAGTTTTCAGCTCCACTACCCGGCGCTGCCGATCGTCGCGCGGCAACTGCTGATCGGCCCGATCGAACTGCTGGCCGCCGCCGCGATCATCTTCTTTGCCCTGCCCGCAGCCCACAATCCCGGCTAC
>NZ_RZQE01000588.1:0-3136 GCF_004022955.1 Mesorhizobium sp. M7A.F.Ca.US.002.01.1.1
GAGCACGACAGGCCGAGCCAGACCAGCTCGCGGCGCTCCGCCAGCGGTGGCGTGTTTTCGGGCGAGGTCGAGCCGTAGACGGCGACGATCGGCGTGCCGACGGCGGCCGCGACATGCATCAGTCCGCTGTCATTGGACACAGCCAGCCTGGCGGCGGATATCAGGTCGATGGCGTCCTCCAGCCGCGTCTGTCCGGCGAGGTCGACGACGCCGGGGACCAGGGCTGCGATCTCCGCCGTCACGTCGCGGTCGTTCTTCGAGCCGAACAGCGCAACCTTCAAGCCTTTGCCCATGAAACCGCTGGCAAGCCCGGCATAGCTTTCGCTGGGCCAGCGCTTGGCAGGGCCGAATTCCGCACCGGGCATCAGGGCCACGAATTTCTGCGGCGCCAGCCCGAAACGGCCGAGCAGGTCGACCTGGTTTTTCGTGTCCACGCTAAGCCGTGGCGCCCGGAAACTGCCGCCTTGGGCAAGGCCGAAATAGGCCTGCGCGGTGCGTCGTTTGATGCTGTCGGGCAATGGCACGATGTCGGTCAGCAGGCCATAGCGCATCTCGCGCAGATTGCCGACACGGCGCGGAATGCGGGCAAAGAACGGAATCAGCGCCGACTTCCAGCTGCCCGGCAGGATATAGGCCATGTCGTAGCGGCCGCGCAGCAGGCGGCCGAAGCGGCGGCGATGGGTGAATTCGAGCGCGCCGGGTTTGAGCGGAAAATCGATCTGCTGGCGGATTTCGGGCATGCGCTTGACCAGGGGTGCTGCCCAGGCCGGAGCCAGCACATCGATGGCGGCGTTGGGATGCAACTCCTTCAGCGCCGAAAACAGGCACTGCGCCATCACCATGTCGCCCACCCAGCGTGGGCCGATCACGAGGATCGTTGGGCTTTCAGCCATTCGACATAGTCTCTGACACCGGTTTCCACTGTCCGGAATTGGCCATTGTAACCGGCCGCGCGCAAACGGGACATATCAGCTTGCGTAAAGCTCTGGTAGCTGCCCTTGAGATGGTCGGGAAAGGGGATGAATTCAATCTCCCCTTTACCCAACGTGTCGATCACCGTTTCGGCGATGGCGCGGAAGGGCTGGGCACGGCCGGTGCCGCAATTGAAGATGCCGCTTGAGCCCCGTTTCCACAGCCACAGATTGACGTCGGCGACATCGCCGACATGGATGAAGTCACGGCTTTGTTCGCCGGGTCCGAACCCGTCATAGGCGCCGAACAGTTTCGGGTTCTCGCCTCGCTCGACCTGGTTGAACAGATGGAGGGCGACGGAAGCCATGGCGCCCTTGTGCGCTTCGCGCGGGCCATAGACGTTGAAGTAGCGCAAGCCTACGACCTGTGAATGGTCGGCCTGCCCGGCGAACACGGTTCGCCTGACATAGTCGTCGAACAGCTTCTTGGAATAGGCGTATACGTTGAGCGGCCGTTCCAACGCGGGTTCCTCGAGGAACTCCGAGCCGCCGCCATAGACGGAAGCCGAGGAGGCATAAAGGAAAGGCACGCGCAAAGTCTGGCTTGCATGCAGCAACCGTTTCGAGAAGGCGTAATTCACCTCCATCATGAATTTGCCGTTCCACTCGGTGGTGGTCGAGCAGGCGCCCTGGTGGAACACGGCCTCGATGCGGCCGAGCGAGCCGGCCTCCATGCGGGGCAGGAAATCGTCCTTGTCGAGATAGTCGGCGATCTTGAGATCGGCAAGATTGACGATCTTGTGACCGTCGGTAAGGTCGTCGACGACGAGGATGTCGTCATGCCCTTCGGCATTCAGCGCGGCGACGATGTTGGAGCCGATCATGCCGGCGCCGCCCGTGACGATGATCATGAAGGACCTCTGGTTGCTTTGCGATTCCGGTCCTTATAGGGGAGGCTAGCCGGGCTGTCGACAAAGCCAGGTGCATGCGCCTGTCCTGCCATTTTATGCGCTTGTCTGTTTTGTCCATTTTGTCTATTATGGACAAAACAGGGTATCCCATGAAAAACTATCCGTCGACCGATCTGAAACAGAATCTTGGAGATGTGCTTGCAGCTGCCAGCCAGCAGCCGGTCTCCATCACTCGCCACAACAAGCCGAGATACGTCCTGATGAGCATCGAGGCCTACGAAGCGCGCTTCGGCAACGACAGCCGCCGCGTCTACGCTGCGAAGGACGCCCCGACCGAACATGTCGAGATGCTCGAGGAGTACGCCGCGGAATTGGACCGTGATTAAACCCGCTGCTGCGGACGTCTGGCGATATCCATATTTTTGGCATCGCCAACACGGAGACGGCGAGACCGAAGGCCGGAAGTCACGGCCTGTGGCCTTTGTGGCTGTCCTTCCTGGGAAAGCCGGGGGTACCAACCTCTTCATACTTGCAATCACTTCCACACAGCCGGGTCGTGATCGCGTTGCAGTCAGCATCCCGGAAATTGAACGCCACCGTGCGGGCCTCGATCCTATGCCCCTTTGGGTCATGGTCGATGAGTACAATCATGATATCCTGGAAGCGTCGGCCTATTTCGAGCCGGGTGCGCGAATTGGCGCGTTCAGCCCGTCATTTCACAAGAAAATTATGTTCGCTTTTACTGCGGTTGTCCGCACGGGTCAGTCCAAAGCAATCCCGCGCGCGGACTGAATCGACAGGGCAGAGCACGATCGTGAGGGACCAAAAATGCCATCGACCGAACTGCTCATCGCGTTTTTCGCCACCACAGCGATCTTCGCCTACATTCCAGGCCCGGCCATGCTCTATGCCGCCGCGCAGACGATGGCGCGCGGCCGCTGGTCCGGCCTGACGGCGGCGCTGGGCATTCATCTGGGCGGCTACGTGCATGTTTTCGCCGCGGCCGCCGGGCTGTCGGTGCTGTTTCATGCCGTGCCGACGCTCTACCTGGCGGTCAAGCTGGTCGGTGCGCTCTATCTGATCTGGCTTGGCATCTCGCTGTTTCGCAAGCGCACGGACGGCGATGCGGCGCTGCCTGCCATCGAGCGCAAATCGGCGCGGCGCGCCTTTTTCGAGAGCATCACCGTCGAGGTGCTCAATCCGAAGACAGCGATCTTCTTCATGGCGTTCCTGCCGCAATTCATCGACGCCTCGGCGGCGTTTCCGGTCTGGCTGCAGTTCGTCGTGCTCGGCACGATAGTCAATCTGATGTTC
>NZ_RZQE01000589.1:0-3129 GCF_004022955.1 Mesorhizobium sp. M7A.F.Ca.US.002.01.1.1
ATGCAGGAGTTCGAGCATGGTACGGTTCCCGACGAGCTGAAGGACGCCGTCGAGGCGGTCGTGTGGGCCGACCACATCCTCTTCGTCTTTCCGCTGTGGCTCGGGACCATGCCGGCAATGCTCAAGGCATTCCTGGAACAGGTCATGCGGCCAGGGACGGCCTTCGCCTACCCCGACAAGGGGCGGCTTCACTAAGACGCTGCTTCGCGGCCGCTCAGCATGCGTCGTGGTGACGATGGGCATGCCTTCCCTTGTCTGCCGGCTATGGTTCCTCGGACACGGCATCGCCGGCATGAAGCGAAGCATCCTGCATTTTGTTGGCATCAGTCCGGTGCGCGAGACCTTGTTTGGCATGGTCGCAGGCGCCAGCGACGCGACCCGCATGAAGTGGATCAGCCAGATGCGCAAGCTCGGCGAACGAGCGCTATAGCGCAGCGATCCGAGCTAGCAGACGCTTCATGCGATGCGCCGCCACACAATACTAGCTACCCCTGCAAGCATCGAAACGGCGACAGTCGAAGGTTTCCGGCCAGGGCGCTCCCTGGTTCATGGATCGACGGTGAATTCAGCCCACATGCCCGCCCCATAGTGACCTGGCACGTTGCAGATAAGCAGATATTTTCCAGCCTTCAGCTCGACGGTCAGGGAGCCTGATTTGCCGGGATCGAGTTCCGACACCTCGCCCTTGTCGCCGGCCTTGTCTTCGTCGACCCGGTTCTCGGCCTCAAGGTAAGGAAGCGGCTTGCCGGGTTCCGCAAGGTACATCACGATCATTTCGTGGACAGTGTCCTTAGAGTCATTTTTCACATTGAATGTGACCTCCCCGGCCTTGACTGCACCGGGCGAAGCCTTGATGCCCATGGTCGCCTTAGCGAGATCGAGTCCGGGCGCCGCATAGGCGAGCCCGATCGGCATCTCCATATTCGCGCCCTTGTCCCACAGAGAAATCTGGACAAGCGAAGCAGCCTGGACGACGCCGGCACTGCCAGCCATGAGCATTGCGGCAGCAAGCCCGAGTGCTGCTCTCCTCGATATGGTCTTCATGGCGATCTCCTTCAGAACGGCAGCAGAAGCGCTCTACGTCCCGACCGTCATCCTGCTCGCGAGTTCATCCACCGTCCTTGCGCCAAATCAAAGTGATCGGCGCAAGCCCATCAACGGGGCCCGAAGATCTGTCAGCCAGTTGTCAGGTTCAATTGGCTATGTCGCACCAATGACGGCGAAATCACTGTCTGGCACGACCGATCGAAATCTCAACCGCAGGCGCAACATTCGCGCCCAACCTCCCAAATGGAGCCATCATGTATCGCACATTCGTTCTCGCCGCTCTCGTCGGCATGGTTGCAGGACCGGCGCTCGCCGCTGGCGGCAGCTGCAGCACCGCCCCGAAATCACAGTTCAAGCCCAAGGCAACGCTGGAGGCGCAGTTGACCGGCGAAGGCCTCACCGTCCGCCAGATCAAGGTCGAGAAGGGTTGCTACGAAGTCTATGCGGTCGACAAGGCCGGCAAGAAGGTGAACCTGGCCTACAATGCCGAGACCCTTGAAAAGCTCGACAATGCCGAAGCCGGTGAAAATTGATCCGAACGTTTCGATAGCTACGGACGCGCAGCCATCTCCAGAGATGGTGCGCGTCTGGGACCGGGTCGTGCGGAGTTTCCACTGGGCGCTGGTGCTCAGCTTCGTCACAGCCTGGCTCACCTCCCATTCCTCGGAGGACATTCACCATTGGGCTGGCTACGCCGCTGCCGGGCTAGTCGCGATGCGGTTCCTGTGGGGCGTTCTGGGCACCCCCTATGCGCGCTTCTCGCAATTCGTGCGTAATCCGGCAACAGTGCTGCGCTACCTCTCAGCATTGCTGAGCGGTCGCGAAGCCCGCTACATCGGCCATAATCCGGCCGGCGGCGCGATGGTAATCGTGTTGATCGGGGCGATGGGATTAACCGCGTTGACCGGGTGGCTGATGACAACGGACGCCTATTTCGGCGTGCCATGGGTCGAGGCAGCACACAGCCTCGCCGCGCACAGTCTGCTCCTGCTGGTCCTTTTCCATATGGGTGGCGTCGCGCTGGCAAGCTTTCGACATCGTGAAAACCTTGTCCGGGCCATGATTACGGGGCGAAAACGCAAAGCCGAGCCCACGGATATAGCCTGACGATCTGTTCAACGCACCAAGCAATTCGTGCCCTCGACGATCTCCGGGGCGCAAGTCGACCGCCATTCGTTCGGCGGCGGCGAGGAGCCAGCCATGCGAGTGGATCGGACACATGTGCGAGTTCGATGAGCGAGCGCCTTTTCCGGGCGCCGAGGAATCCCAAACTTGCCATTTGCCGCTCGCAAACGGATTTGACCCGTATCAAGGCAGCTAGTGCTTATTTCTAGTCTGTTGCCTCCCATCAGGGCCTTCAAATTGGGGAGAGCATCATGACTACGGCTGATATCAACATTCCTGTTCGGAAAGTCGCAACCGCGACGCCAACGAAGCTTCGACTCGGTTCCCTGACCGCACTGGTGATCGGCTCGATGGTCGGCTCCGGCGTGTTCAGCCTGCCGCAGAACATGGCAGCAGGTGCCGGTCCCCTCGCAATCCTGATTGGTTGGGCCATCACCGCGGTCGGCATGCTGGCGCTGGTTTTCGTCTATCAATCGCTTGCGACCCGCAAGCCCGAACTCGACGCGGGTCCCTATGCCTATGCCAAGGCAGGCTTCGGTCCGTTCATCGGCTTCAACAGCGCCTGGGGCTACTGGATCAGCGCCTGGGTCGGCAACGTTTCCTACGCGGTGATCGTGTTCAGCGCCCTGTCCTATTTCTTTCCAGCCTTCGGCGATGGAAACACCTGGCAGGCGGTGCTCGGCGCATCGGTCCTGCTGTGGCTGATCCACATCCTGGTTCTCGCCGGCATCCGGCAGGCCGCTGTCGTGAACCTCATCGTCACGGTGGCAAAGATCGCTCCGATCGTCCTGTTCGTCGGGGTTGTGGCCGTCGCCTTCAAACTGCAGGTCTGGTCGCTGGACTTTACCGGTCTGGGCAACGTCAGTCTCGGTTCGATCACCGCGCAGGTGAAAAGCACCATGCTGGTGACGCTTTGGGTGTTCATCGGCATCGAAGGCGCCAGCGTCTTTTCCGGTC
>NZ_RZQE01000058.1:0-20318 GCF_004022955.1 Mesorhizobium sp. M7A.F.Ca.US.002.01.1.1
GCGTGAGACATGGAATTTCCCTGGACGGAATGCCGGCGGGCCGGCGCTTTTCATTTGTTGCGGCGGTCTCGTACCACGGTGGGCCGAAATGGTCATCCCCATGGTCGTCACTTCACGCGAGGCCTTTCAATGCATGGTTTTGTGACGCC
This sequence comes from Mesorhizobium sp. M7A.F.Ca.US.002.01.1.1, assembly GCF_004022955.1. NCBI lineage: Bacteria > Pseudomonadati > Pseudomonadota > Alphaproteobacteria > Hyphomicrobiales > Phyllobacteriaceae > Mesorhizobium > Mesorhizobium sp. M7A.F.Ca.US.002.01.1.1. Next base: position 150 of record NZ_RZQE01000058.1, read on the forward strand.
GGCTTTTCGCTTTGACAGCGCTGCAAACTGTGGTTAAGGGGACCACTCTTTTATTGACGAGGCTTGCCGTGGCAAAAACCGAACTTGGCACAAAACGTATCGACCCGGAGACGGGCCGAAAATTCTACGACCTGAACAAGGACCCGATCGTCTCGCCCTACACCGGCAAGACCTATCCGCGTTCCTATTTCGAGGAAGGCAAGATTGCCGCTCTCGAGGAGGAAGAGGAAGTGGCCGAGAAGGAAGTGGACGCCGAGGAAGAAGAAGGCGTTGAGGTCGTCTCGCTCGAAGAGGCAGATGAGGACGTCAAGGGCGACGACCTGCCGGATCTTGGCGACGACGCGGACGACGTTGATCTCGGCGACGACGAAGATGACACCTTCCTCGCCGACGAAGAGGAAGAAGATGACGACGTTGCCGACATGATCGGCGTCGGCGACGACGACGACGAGGTCTGATCGGCCTTGAAAGCGGGCGTTTGCGGGCTTTCGAGGACTGTGAAGAAAAAGCGACTCTCGAAGGCTTGATATCTGAGAAGGGCGGGGTTAGAAGCCGCCTGCACTAACGGCGCGGTCTCCAACCCGCGCCGGATCTCTTCGCCGGAAACGGCGCCGGTTGACTGCCGGAAGTGGGGCCATAGCTCAGTTGGGAGAGCGCTTGAATGGCATTCAAGAGGTCGTCGGTTCGATCCCGATTGGCTCCACCAAACAGTCCCTCTGCAATTCGCAGCCGATGAATGTGCCGCACTGCGGTCATCTGCGTTTGATGGTCAATTCAGGCAATGCCGCTGAAAGCCCCTCGATCAAACGGAACGAACGAGCCATTTCTCGAGAGCAACTGCTCGCCGGACAAAGTCTTCACTATTCCTGGAGTGCTTGGAGTCTGAAAGCCAGCCCGATCACCACTCGGCGAAGGAACCGTCCTTGTGGCGCCAGACCGGGTTGCGCCAGCGGTGGCCTTCCCTGGCACGTTCCTTGACATAATCCTCGTCGATCTCGACACCCAGGCCCGGGCCGTCGGGAATGGCGACATAACCATCCTCGTAGCGGAAGACATCCTTGTTGGCGGCATAGTCGAGCAGGTCGTTGGCGGCGTTGTAGTGGATGCCGAGGCTCTGCTCCTGGATGAAGCAGTTGTAGCTGACCGCGTCGAGCTGCAGGCACGAGGCAAGCGCGATCGGCCCGAGCGGGCAATGCGGCGCGACCGCGACATCATAGGCTTCCGCCATCGCCGCGATCTTGCGGCATTCTGTGATGCCGCCGGCATGCGACAGGTCGGGCTGGATGATGTCGACGACGCCTTCCTCGAACACGGACTTGAAGTCCCAGCGGCTATAGAGCCGCTCGCCGAGCGCGATCGGTGTCGAGCCAAGCGCGGCGATCTCCTTCAGCGCCTCGCGGTTTTCGCTGAGCACCGGCTCCTCGATGAACATCAGCCTATAGGGTTCGAGTTCCTTGACGAGCGCACGCGCCATCGGCCGGTGCACGCGGCCATGAAAATCGACAGCGATGCCGATGTTGGGCCCGACGGCCTCGCGCACCATGGCGACGCGTTCGACAGCGGCGTCGATCTTGTCATGGCTGTCGACGATCTGCAGTTCTTCGGTACCGTTCATCTTGAGCGCCAGGAAACCGCGCGCAACCATTTCCCTGGCGCCGGCCGCGACCTCCGCCGGGCGGTCGCCGCCGATCCAGGAATAGACCTTGATCGAGTCGCGCAGCTTGCCGCCGAGCAGTTCGTGCACGGGCACGCCGAGCGCCTTGCCCTTGATGTCCCACAGTGCCTGGTCGATGCCGGCAATGGCGCTCATCAGGATCGGGCCGCCGCGGTAGAAACCGCCGCGGTGCATCACCGTCCAGTGGTCCTCGATCAGGCGCGGATCCTTGCCGATGAGATAATCGCCAAGCTCCTTGACCGCCGCCTCGACGGTCAGCGCCCGGCCTTCGACCACCGGCTCGCCCCAGCCGGTGACGCCGGCATCGGTTTCGATCTTCAGGAACAGCCAGCGCGGCGGAACGATGTAGGTGGTGAGCGAGATGATTTTCATGCGCAGTCTCAGTTGCTCTTGAGTTTCTTGGCGCTGACGAGGTCGCGCGCCGCGAGGTCGAGGATCTTGTTTGCCGCGCCACGCGCGGCATCGGCATTGCGCATACGCAGCGCCTCGACCACCTCGCGGTGCGCCGCCACGGCCTCCATGCGCCGGCCGAGCGAAATCACCGCCGTCGCCTCCAGCGAGAATTTCAGCCCGGTGTCGATGAGATTACCGATCTGGCGAAAGATCGGGTTGTGGCTCGCGGCATAGACGATCTGGTGGAAAGCGATGTCGCTGCGCGAGAAGGCGGCGAGATCCTCGCCGGCGCCGGCCATGCCGCGCCAGGTGGCTTCGAGATCGGCGATCTCCTGCAGCGTCGCGCGCGTGGCGGCGAGTTCGGCAACCAGCGGCTCGATGGCCCGGCGAGTCTCAAGAATGGCGTCGAAGAGCTTGTCGTCCAGTGCATGCGGCGCGTGCCAGGCCAGCACCTGCGGGTCGATGATGTTCCAGTCGTCCTCGTTGCAGACGATCGTGCCGACGCGTGGCCGCGACAGCACCAGCCCTTTTGCCGCCAACACTTTCAGGGCCTCACGGATGACGGTGCGGCTGACGCTGTATTCGACGCCGAGCTCGTTTTCGGTCGGCAGTGAGGAGCCGGCCGGATAGCGCCCGGAAAAGATGTCCGAGGCAATCGCCTTGGTCACGTCGGGCATGACGCGCGGGCGGCGAGTGGCTGTGTCGCCTTGCGGTTTCTTCAAAGTCCCGGTCACCTCAGCCCTCCTCCAAGGCGGCGAACCGCTGGTTTCGCACAACCGGTCCGGCCTTAACGGATGCGGATCAATTGCGCCAGCGATCGCTGGTCAGAGCATGTACATTAATTATCATACCAGATCAATTGACGAGTATGATAAAAGCGATTAGAGACTCCGGCATCCGGGCTGAGCGCCCGGTCATCGCTGGGAGGTAATCATGCGACTTTTGAAGACCGCGCTCGTCGCGGGCGCGCTTGCCGTGCTGTCCGTCACGACCATCGCTGCATATGCTCAGGACACCAAAATCGGCTTCATCGTCAAACAGCCCGAGGAGCCGTGGTTCCAGGACGAATGGAAGTTCGCTGATCAGGCCGCCAAGGAAAAGGGCTTCACCCTGGTCAAGATCGGCGCCGAAGACGGTGAGAAGCTGATGTCGGCCATCGACAATCTCGGCGCCCAGGGCGCGCAGGGTTTCATCGTCTGCACGCCCGACGTGAAGCTCGGCCCCGGCATCGTCGCCAAGGCCGCCGCCAACAATCTCAAGCTGATGACTGTCGATGACCGCCTGGTCGGCGCCGACGGCAAGGCGCTGGAAGACGTGCCGCATATGGGCATCTCGGCAACCAAGATCGGCGAGGCGGTCGGCCAGGCGATCGTCGACGAGATGAAGGCGCGCGGCTGGAAGGCCGACGAGGTCGGCGCCATCCGCGTCTCTTACGACCAACTGCCGACCGCCGTCGACCGCGTCGAAGGCGCCATCTCGGTGCTCAAGGCAAACGGCTTAAGGCCGAGAACATTTTTGACGCCCCTCAGGCCAAGACCGATACGGAAGCTGCCCTCAATGCGGCGACCGTCGTGCTCAACGCCCATGCCGAGATCAAGAAGTGGGTTTCTTTCGGCCTCAACGACGAAGCGGTGCTGGGTGCGGTGCGTGCCTCCGAAAGCGTCGGCATCCCCGCTGATAGCGTGATCGGCGTTGGCATTGGCGGCGCGGATTCGGCGATCAACGAGTTCAAGAAGCCGACGGCCACCGGCTTCGTCGGCACCGTGATCATCTCGCCGAAGCGTCATGGCTACGAAACGGCGCTCAACATGTATGACTGGGTTGCCAGCAACAAGGAGCCGGAGAAGCTGATCCTGACTTCCGGTGCACTCGCCAAGCGCGACGACTACCAGAAGGTCCGCCAGGGCCTCGGCATCGAATAATCCTCCCTGTACAAACAGGCGGCGGCTCATCCCGCCGCCTGTTTGCCATTCCATAAGAGGATCGCTGCCCGTGTCCTTTCTCGACTTCTCGCACATCACCAAGACCTATCCGGGCGTCAAGGCGCTGTCGGACGTCTCGTTCGGCGTCGACAAAGGCGCCGTGCATGGGCTGATGGGCGAGAACGGCGCCGGCAAATCCACCCTGATCAAGATACTGTCCGGCGACCAGCATGCCGATCAGGGCGAGATCCGCATCGACGGCAGGGTTCAGGCCTATACGTCGACCCGGGATGCCTTCGACAATGGCGTCATCGTCATTCATCAGGAACTGCAGCTGGTTCCTGAACTCACCGTTGCCGAAAATCTCAGCCTCGGTCGTTTCCCTGCCAACGCCGGCATCATCGCCGGCCGCCGGATGCTGGACGACGTCGGCGCCAAGCTGAAATCGGCCGGCATCGACATCGACATGCGCCGCAAGGTCAAGACGCTGTCCATCGGCGAACGCCAGATGGTCGAGATCGCCAAGGCGATCATGCTCGACGCACGCGTTATCGCGCTGGACGAACCGACCTCGTCGCTGTCCTCGCGCGAAAGCGAATCCTGTTTGCCCTGATCGACCGCCTGCGCGGCGAGGGCAAGGTCATCATCTACGTCTCGCACAGGCTCGACGAAGTGTTCCGGCTCTGCGACAGCCTGACCGTGCTGCGCGACGGCAAGCTCGCGGCGCACCATGCGTCGCTGAAAGGCGTCACCCGCGACCAGGTCGTCGCCGAAATGGTCGGCCGCGAGATTTCGGATATCTGGGGTTTTCGCGCACGAAAAACGGGCGATGTCCGCCTGAAGGTCGACGCTCTCAGCGGCCCCAAACTGAAGACGCCGGCCAGTTTCGAGGCGAGGGCAGGCGAGATCGTCGGCTTCTTCGGCCTGATCGGCGCCGGGCGCTCGGAACTGATGCGGCTGGTCTATGGCGCCGATCCGCGCTCGGGCGGCACCATCACCGTCGACGGCAAGCTGGTCCCTGCCACCGATCCGCGTGGTACGATCCGGGCCGGCATCGTGCTGTGTTCGGAGGATCGCAAGCATGACGGCATCATCCAGGGCCGCTCGGTCGAGGAGAACATCAACATCTCGTCGCGGCGCCATCACACGCGCTTCGGCGTGTTGAACCGCGCCAGCGAGATCGCCACCGCCGAAACCTTCATCAAGAAGCTCAAGGTGCGCACGCCGTCGCGCAAGCAGGACATCATCAACCTCTCCGGCGGCAACCAGCAGAAGGTCATTCTTGGCCGCTGGCTGTCCGAACAAGGGGTGCGGGTGCTCATTGTCGACGAGCCGACGCGCGGCATCGACGTCGGTGCCAAATCGGAAATCTATGAACTGCTCTACCAGCTTGCGCAGGACGGCATGGCGATCGTTGTCGTCTCGTCCGAACTGCCGGAGGTGATGGGCATCTGCGATCGCATTCTGGTGATGTGCGGCGGCCGCGTCAGCGCCGAGCTCACCCGCGACCAGTTCGCCGAAAGGGCGATCCTGGCCGCCGCTCTCCCCGATCAGAAAACCCCCGACGCGATCGCATCTTGAGGACTTTTGGCATGACCGACCAGTTGAAAAAAATCCTGCTCGGCGAACAGGGCCTCGTCGTCATCTTTGTCGTCGCCTTCGCGCTGGTGTCGGCTCTGGTGCCGAATTTCCTCACCGACCGCAATATGCTCGGCCTGCTGCAGTCGGTGGTCACCGTCGGTATCGTCGCCTGCACCATGATGTTCTGCCTTGCCGCACGCGACTTCGACCTGTCGGTCGGCTCCATCGTCGCCTTTGCCGGCATGGTCGCTGTGATGGCGTCGAATTACACCGGCTCGATCCTGCTTGGCCTCTTGGCGGCAATTGCCAGCGGCGCCTTCGTCGGCTTCATCAATGGCGTCGTCATCGCCAAATTCCGCATCAACGCGCTGATCACGACGCTGGCCACCATGCAGATCGTGCGCGGGTTTGCGCTGATTGCGTCCGACGGCCGCGCCGTCGGCATCAACAGCCCGGATTTCTACCAGCTCGCGCTGTCCAAACTGCTCGGCATTCCGACGCCGGTCTGGGTGCTCGCCATCCTGTTTTGCATCTTCGGCTTCGTCCTCAACCGCACCGTCTTCGGCAAGAACACATTGGCCATCGGCGGCAATCCGGAGGCTTCGCGCCTTGCCGGCGTCAATGTCGACCGGACGCGCATCTGGATTTTTGCGCTGCAAGGCGTCGTCTGCGGCATCGCCGGCATCCTGCTGGCGTCGCGCATCACCTCGGGCCAGCCCAACGCGGCGGTCGGACTGGAACTCTCGGTCATCTCGGCCTGCGTGCTCGGCGGCGTCTCGCTTGCCGGCGGCCGCGCCACCATGTCGGGCGTCATCGTCGGCGTGCTGATCATGGGCATCGCCGAGAACGCCATGAACCTGCTCAACATCCCGGCCTTTTACCAGTACATCGTGCGCGGCGTTATTTTGCTCCTGGCCGTGCTGCTCGACAATCTGCGCTCGTCGGCTTTGGGCCGGCGTTGAGTCGGGGCAGGGCATGTCGGCTGGAATACTACTGGAAAGCAATCGGCTGTGCGTCGAGATCAGCCCCTCTGGCAGCGCAATCGTCAACGGCCATACGGCCGACGGGGTGCCATTCCTGCGTCCCTACCAAGGCGAGGCCGAGTTCGACGTTGTGCACTGCGCTTGCTTTCCGATGGTGCCGATCGGCAATCGCGTCGAGGGCAATGCGTTTTCCTGCGGCGGTCAAAACTTCACGCTGGCGCCCAACACGACTGATCCTTTCTATATTCACGGTGACGGCTGGCAGGCGAACTGGAAGGTCGAGGAGCATCGCGTCGACCGCCTCGATTTGGCCTTCGATCATCCGCGCCGCGTCGACTCGCCCTATGTCTACCATGCGCGACAGTCGTTCCGGCTCGCCGGCGCGCGGCTGGAACTCCGGCTTGCCGTCGAAAATACCGGCGTCATTCCACTGCCATTCGGCCTCGGTTTCCATCCATTCTTTCCGCGCACGCCGCGGACGACCTTGTTTGCGCCGGCCGAAACCTGGTGGACAGAGCGCGACGGGCACCTTCCAGCGTCCAGGAGCGCCATTGCCGACGATGTCGCTTTCTCAACGCCGCGCCATTTGCCCGACCGTTGGCTGAACAATGGCTTCGAAGGGTGGAGCGGCATCGCGCGCATCATCTGGCCGGAGCATTGTCTGGGGATCGACATCGAGGCGGACGCGGAGCTCGACCGCTACATGCTCTTTGCGCCGGACACGGACCGAAGCTTCTTCTGCCTGGAGCCGATGAGCCATACCCCAAATGCGTTGAAGCATTTCGATGCCGACCCAATGGGGATCAAGGTACTTTCCCCCGGCGAGGTTCTCAGAGCAAGATTCGCAATGACCGTCTTCGACTGGAGCGACAACCATGGCTGAGCGCCTTTCCGGCAAACGCATCTTCCTGACCGGCGCCGCGCAAGGCATCGGGCTGGCGATCGCCGAGGCCTGCCTTGCCGAAGGCGCAAGACTGTTCCTGGTCGACCGCGACGGCGCACTGCTGGACAAGACCGTCGCGGGCCTCGCCGTGCCGCGCGGCCATGTCGGGCATGCGGCAGCCGACATCAGCGACGGTGCCGCGATTGCCGCTGTCGTCAGCCAAGCGGCCGCCGAGATCGGCCCCATCAACGCGCTGATCAACAATGCCGGGGTCAATGTGTTCTCGACGCCGCTCGAGGCGACCGAGGAGGAATGGAACCGCAACTTCGACGTCAACGTCAAGGGCGCCTGGAATTGCAGCAAGGCGGTGTTGCCGGGCATGATCGCGAGCGGCGGCGGCGCCATCCTCAACATCGCCTCGACGCACAGCTTCACCATCATCCCACACACCTTTCCCTATCCGGTCGCCAAGCACGCGCTGCTCGGCCTGACCAAATCGCTGGCGCTCGAATATGCGGCGCAAGGGGTGCGCGTGAACGCGCTGGCGCCCGGCTATGTCGAAACCCAGAAGGCGATCGACTACTGGAACAGCTTTGCCGATCCGGCCACAGCACGCGCCAACACCATGGCGCTACATCCTGGCGGCCGCATCGCCACGGCGCGCGAGATTGCGCTGGCTGCGGTGTTCATGATTTCCGACGAGTGCCCGTTCATGAATGCGGCCACGCTCGTCGTAGATGGTGGGCTGAGCCAGCTCCAGCATCCAGCCTGAATTCCGGGAAAATCATGACCAAGAGACGATCGCAGCACTGGTTCGGCGGGCAGGGCAAGGACGCCTTCATTCACCGCAGCTGGATGAAGAACAACGGCCTGCCCGACGATGCCTTCGACGGCCGCCCGGTGATCGGCATCTGCAACACCTTCTCCGAATTCACGCCTTGTCACGTGCATTTCCGTGGCCTGATCGAGCACATCAAGGCGGGCGTGCTGGAAGCCGGCGGCCTGCCGCTGGAATTCCCGGTCTTCTCCTGCGGCGAATCCAATCTGCGCCCGACGGCGATGCTGTTCCGCAATCTCGCCTCGATGGATGTCGAGGAAGCGATCCGCGGCAATCCGATGGACGGTGTCGTGCTGATGGCAGGCTGCGACAAGACCACCCCGTCGCTGGTCATGGGCGCGGCCTCCTGCGACCTGCCGTCGATCGTCATTTCCGGCGGGCCGATGCTCAATGGCCGTTTCCAGGGCCGCGAGATAGGTTCCGGCACCGATGTCTGGAAATTCTCCGAGGATGTCCGCGCCGGCGTGATGAGCGAGCAGGATTTCGCTAATGCCGAGAGTGCCATGTCACGCTCGCCGGGTCATTGCATGACCATGGGCACGGCCTCGACCATGGCCTCGATGGTCGAAGCGCTCGGCCTGGCGCTGCCGGGCAACGCTGCCTATCCGGCGGTCGACGCGCGCCGCAGTCGCATCGCCCGCATGACGGGGCGGCGCATCGTCGAGATGGTCAATGAGAATCTCCGCCCGTCCGCCATCCTCAAGAAAGAAGCTTTCGCCAACGCCATCCGTGTCAATGGTGCCATCGGCGGCTCGACCAATGCGGTCGTGCATCTGCTGGCGATTGCCGGCCGCGTCGGCACCGAACTGACACTGGACGATTGGGATCGGTATGGCCGCGATGTACCGACCATCCTCGACCTGATGCCGTCAGGCCGCTTCCTGATGGAGGACTTCTGCTACGCAGGCGGCATTCCGGCGGTCATGAAGGAGATTGGCGATCTGCTCGATCTCGACGTGCTGACCGTCACCGGCAAGACCGTGCGCGACAACATCCGTGACGCTGAAAACTACAATCCCGAGGTGATCCGCCCGCGCGACAAGGCGCTTACTCCCAATGGCGGTATCGCGGTGCTGCGTGGCAATCTGGCGCCCGACGGCGCCATCATCAAGCCGTCAGCCGCGTCACCGGCCCTGATGAAGCATCGCGGCCGCGCCGTCGTCTTCGAGGACATCGACGACTACAAGGCGCGCGTCGACGATCCCGCGCTCGACGTCGACGAAGCGTCGATCATGGTGCTGAAGAATTGCGGCCCCAAGGGCTATCCGGGGATGGCCGAGGTCGGCAACATGGCGCTGCCCCGGAAGCTGCTGAAGCAGGGTGTCCGCGACATGATCCGCATCTCCGATGCCCGCATGTCCGGCACCGCCTTCGGCACCGTCGTGCTGCATGCCGCACCCGAAGCCGCCATCGGCGGCCCGCTGGCGCTGGTCAGGAGCGGCGACTTCATCGAGCTCGACGTCGAAGCAAGGAAGCTGCATCTCGACGTGTCGGCACAGGAGCTGGCGCGGCGTCGTGAATCCTGGCTACCGCCCGTCCCGGCGATGCGCGGCGGCTATCAGGGCCTCTATGTCGACCGTGTCCTGCAGGCGGACCGCGGCGCCGATCTCGACTTTCTCGTCGGATGCCGTGGCCACGCCATTCCACGCGAAAGCCATTGAGGCCGACCAGCATGCCCAATTTCCGGCCTGACGATTTCCACGGCATTCACGCCATTCTCTACGCGCTCTTTGACGCGAACGAACAACTGGACCGCGCGGCGATGCGTCGGCAGGTCGAGATCTGCCTGGCGACGGGCGTGCACGGCATGGCGGCGCTCGGCCTGGCGACGGAAGTCGCCAAGCTGACCGAGGCCGAGCGCCGGACGATCATGGACTGGACGGCGGAAGATACGGCTGGAAAAGTGCCGCTTGCCTTCACCATCTTCGGCGCTTCGGTGGCTGAGCAGGTGGCACAGCTTCGCCATGCTGAAAGCGTGGGAGCGGATTGGGTGATCCTGCAGCCGCCGCCGGTCGGATCCTATGGTGCGCTGGAATACACCAGGTTCTTCGGCCGCGTCGCCGAGGCAACCGACCTGCCGGTGGCGATCCAGAACGCGCCGGCGTTTTTCGGGCGCGGCCTGTCATCGGACGAGATCCGCGAACTTGTCACGCTTCATCCCAACATAAGGCTGATCAAGGGCGAAGGCCCTGTCACCGACATTGCCGGATTAATCGAACGCACCGAAGGCCGGATACCCGTTTTCAACGGACGCGGCGGCCTTGAACTGATCGACAATTTCCGCATCGGTTGCCGCGGCATGATCCTGGCGCCTGATGGCATCGACCTCGCCGTGCGCGCCTACAATGCGTTTCGGATCGGTGACGAAGCGACGGCCGAGGCCGAGTACGCAAGAATGCTGCCGGCAGCGGTCTTCGTCATGCAGGGCATCGAGAACCTGATCTGCTACGGCAAGCGGCTGTTCGGCGCCCGCGCAGGCATCCCGATACACGACCGGGCTCCGGCGATGCGGCCCAACGAGACCGGCGTGGCGATGGTGGCGCGCTTTGCGGCTGGCCTCGGTCGGTTGCCTGGCTGAACGGCAACTGCCCTTCAATAGGTCGTCCGCCCACCCGACAGGTCGAACGTGGAGGCGGTCGTGAAACTGTTCTCCTTGGAGACGAGCCAGGCGACCATCGCCGCGGCTTCGTCGACCTCCAGCAGGCGGCCGCGCGGAATGCGCGAGCGCATATATTCGATGTGCTCCGGCGTCAGCTGTTCGAGGATGCGCGTCTGTGCCGTGGCCGGCGAGATGCAGTTCACGGCGATGTCGTACTGCGCCAGTTCCTTGCCGAGCGACTTGGTCAAGCCGATGACCGCCGCCTTCGAGGCTGAATAGGCGGAGGCGTTGGGGTTGCCCTCCTTGCCGGCGACGGAAGCGATGTTGACGATCCGTCCGTAATTGCGCTCCTTCATCCCGGGAACCACGGCGCGATTGACGTAGAACGTACCGTTTACGTTGACGTCGATGACCTTCTTCCACGTCTCGATGTCGTAGACGTCGAGCGGGGCGGCAGGGCCGGCAATTCCGGCGGAATTGACCAGAATGGAAATCTTGCCGGCCAGATCTTCGGTCCTGGCGCGCGCCGCGTCCACCGACGTCCAATCGGCGACGTCCACGATCTCTGTCGTGGCAGCGTTGCCGAGTTCCTTCTTGGCGGTTTCGAGGCGGGCCTCATCGAGATCCCACAAGCTGACCGTCGCGCCGGAAGCGACGAAACGCCTGGCCATCGCGAAGCCGAGGCCTTGGGCGCCACCGGTGACCACAGCGTGCTGGCCGTCAAGATCGATCCTGTTCATGTCGAGCGGTTCTTTCCGTTTGAGCTACTTCCGGGATAAAGGCCGGCCTGTGCAGGCCGGCGATCGCTACATGGTCGCGCCAAGGCTCCATGGCACGAACTCGTTGTCGCCATAGCCGAGCGCTTCCGACCTGGTGCGCCCGCCGGAAGCGACGCGCAGGATCTCGGCAAAGATCTCCTCGCCCTTCTCGGCCAGCGAGACGCCGTCCAGTATGTCTCCGCAATTGATATCCATGTCCTCGCGCATCTGCTCGAAGATGAAGGTGTTGGAGGCAAGCTTGATCGAGGGCGTCGGCTTGCAGCCGAAGGCCGAACCGCGGCCGGTGGTGAAGCACAATATGTTGGCGCCGCCGGCGACCTGCCCGGTGGCCGAGACCGGGTCGTAGCCGGGCGTATCCATGAAGACGAGGCCGCGCTCGTTGATCGGCTCGGCATATTCCAGCACCGCCCGCAGATTGGTGGTGCCGCCCTTGGCGGAAGCGCCGAGCGATTTCTCCAGGATGGTCGTCAACCCACCCAGCTTGTTGCCGGGCGAAGGGTTGTTGTTCATCTCCATGTCGTGCCTGGCGGTATAATCCTCCCACCAGCGGATGCGTTCGATCAGCTTTTCGCCCACCGCGCGGCTCTCGGCGCGCAAGGCGAGGAGATGTTCGGCGCCATAGATCTCGGGCGTCTCCGAGAGCACCGCCGTACCGCCTTGCCCGACAAGCAGGTCCACCGCAGCACCTAGTGCCGGATTGGCGCTGATGCCGGAGTAACCGTCCGATCCGCCGCATTGCAGCGCAAGCACCAGTTCGGAGGCTGGTTGCGGCGTCCTTTCGGCGGCGTTCACCGTAGGCAGCATGTCGACGATCGCCTTCACGCCAGCCTCGACCGTCTTTCGCGTACCGCCGGTTTCCTGGATGGTCATCGTGCGGAAAATCGTGCTCTCCTCGATGTTGTACGACTGCATCCAGCGTGGGATCTGGAACGCTTCGCAGCCGAGTCCGACCATCAGCACGCCGCCGACATTGGGGTTCGTGGCAAAGCCCCATTGAGTCCGTTTCAACAGGTCGTAAGCGGGACCCTTGGTGTCGATGCCGCAGCCAGTGCCGTGGACGAGTGCGATGATACCGTCGACATTGGGATAGTCGTGCAGGATGCCAGACCGGTTGACCTCGTCGGTGATGAACCGGGCGACGCTGGCAGAGCAGTTCACCGAGGTCAGGACGGCAATGAAGTTGCGCGTGCCCACCTTGCCGCTCGGTCGGCGGTAACCCATGAAAGTAGCGCGCTCGGCCTCGGCAACGATCTCGGTTTGCCTGGTATTCGTGCCGAAGACGTAGTCGCGTTCGAAATTTCGCAGATACACATTGTGCTCGTGAACCCAGTCGCCGGCGACGATTGGTTCCCGCGCAAAACCGATGGTCTGGCCGTATTTCACGATCGGCTGGTCCGAGCCGATGTCGCGCAAGGCCATTTTGTGCCCGCGCGGTATGCGTGCCCTGGCAGCCACGTCACCGGCTTTTTCGCCGATCTTCAACGGATCGACCGCCAGAAGAATGTTGTCGGCCCCCGAAAGCTTGATGAACCGCGCCATGACCCAAACTCTGAAAAAGTTCTCCGCGACAGGAGGTCGAGAGACAAGAAATGATTTGGAATACTAATATAATAGAATGTCAGAGGTCAAGGAGGTCAAGGCCGGAGACTGCATGAGGTCGTCGTGAAAGACGGACCGGTCGCCACGTCGTTGGGGCATATCCGGGAGAGAAAGCGACTGCCCGACAACGTTCTGGTCAATCGAGATGGAAGACCTCTTCCATGGCCGCCCACCATTCGCCGTCGGCGCGCGTCGGCAGCGGCGTCTGCATGGGGTCGCACAGTTCCCACCATTTGGGCATGGCCGGCGACTCGCTCATCCGCGCTGCATCCCTGGCGAAGTCGCTGCCGTGATACTCCCAGCAGGCGAACAGAAGGTTCTCCGGTTCGCGCAGGAAGATCGAATAGTTGCGGATGTTGGCGCGGCTGATGACGTCGAGCACTTCGGGCCAGACGGCGGCGTGGACGCGCTTATAGTCCGCGATCGCCTCGGCTTTCACGCCGATACAAAGTCCCATTCTTTGCATGCTGGTTGCTCGCGGGGCTTCAGCCGAGAAGGTCGGCGGCGACTTCGAGCGTGTTGCGGAACGACGTCTCGAGATGATGTTCCATGGCCCGTGCCGCACCCTCGGCGTCGTGGCGCTTCAGGGCGTCGAAAATGGCCTCGTGCTGCTCGATCGTCTGTTCGCCATAACCCGGTCTTGGGATGGCGAGATAGCGCCCGCGATCCATCTGTGCCTTTGAGATGTCGACGGCTCTCCAGATCATCGGCAGGCCGCAGATCTCGGCTATGGTGCGGTGGAAGACATCGTCGAGTTGTATCGCGGTGGCATATCTGCCGCGGGATATGGCAAGCCGGTGCGCCGCCATGTTGTCTTCCAGCAATTCGCTGGCTGCCGCTGTGAACTTGGCGGCCGCGCGTCGGGCGCTTTCCATCTCCAGTGCCCGCCGGATGACATAGGCTTCTTCCAGGTCGGCCCGGCTGATCGGAGCAACATAGGTGCCGGTCTGCGCCAGGATCTTGACCAGGCCCTCGTCGCTGATGCGCTTGACCGCTTCGCGAACGGGGGTGCGAGACACCCCCAGGGCCTCCGCGATGGCGACCTCGTTGATGACCTCTCCCGGCTTCAACTGCCCGACGACGATCAGGTTGCGGATCTTGTGGTAGATCTGATCGCGGAGCGGAAGAGCCCGATTGAGCGTCGAAGGATCCAGGTCCATTGCAAATCCGTGTCTTCGTTCACCAGAAATGGCCAGATAATACTAGAATGTCAATTGGAACGCATCCAATACAAGCGTGGGGTCGGGGACGCACCACGTCATGACGACCCGCCGGAATCCAGCTTGCCAGAACTGTTATATTAGTGCAATAGTGAGGATGAACGATGGAAAATTCAGTCCGGGACTGAGGCTTGGATCTTCAACAGCGCAGGCCATTCAAGCTTGTTCGAAGAAGCCCGACTGCGTTTGCAGCGCTATTATACTAACATATCGAAGGCCGATGTAGCGCACCGGCCGGCCGCCAGGAGGAACCTAGCCAGATATGACCGTCGCCGCCGATTGCGCCTTGGATATGCGAGGCATCAGCAAGAACTTTCCAGGCGTGAAGGCTCTGTCCAACGTCAATTTTGCCGTGAAATTCGGCACCGTTCATGCGGTCGTGGGTGAGAACGGCGCCGGCAAATCGACGCTCATGAAGATCCTCAACGGATCCTACGCGCCCACCAGCGGCACGATCAAAGTCGGTGGCGCCGAGGTGCGCATGCGCCGGCCCGCCGACGCCCAGGCGCTCGGCATCCGCATGGTGCACCAGGAAATCAATCTGGTCCCCGACCTGACCGTCGCCGAGAACGTCTATCTCGGCCGCATGCCCGGCAAATGGACCTTTCTGCGCAAGCGCGAGATGGTCAGGGCGGCGGCTGCCGTCCTCGACGAGCTCGGAGCGGCCATCAATCCGCGTGAACGGCTCGGCAACCTTTCTATCAGCCAGCAGCAGCTCGTCGAGATCGCCAAGGCCTATGCGGCGCAGCCGAGGATCATCGTGCTGGACGAGCCGACATCCAGCCTCAGCGAGCATGAGACGGCGGCGCTGTTCCGGATCCTGCGCAAGATGCGCGATGACGGCATCGCCATCGTCTACATCAGCCATCGGCTGAAGGAGGTGCTCGAAATCGCCGATGAGGTGACGGTGCTGCGCGATGGCTCAATGATCGAGACGCGTCCGATCAAGGGCATAAAGGCTGCCGATATGATCAGGCTGATGGTCGGTCGCGAAGTTAGCAATGTCTTCCCGAAAAGTCCGGCCGCGATCGGCAAGTCCGTGTTGCGCGTGGAGCATATCAGCGACGGACAGCGCTTCCGCGATGTCAGCTTCGATGTGCGCGCCGGCGAGATACTGGGCTTGACCGGCTTGGTGGGCGCTGGTCGCACCGAGGTTGCCCGCGCAATCTTCGGCCTGTCGCGGCTTGTCGAGGGCACGGTCAGCGTCAACGGACGCGAGGTCTCGATCAACTCGCCATCCCAGGCGGTCAGGGCAGGCATTGCCTATGTTCCGGAAGATCGCAAGGGCGATGGCGTCGTGCCTGGAATGTCGGTCCGGGAAAACATCAGCCTGCCCATCCTGCGCCGCCTGACCCGTTTCGGACGCATCAGCCGCAGCGCCGATCGCGCGCTTGCCCGGGATTCGGTCAAGCAGTTTTCGATTTCACCGCCCGACGGCGAACGGCGCATCAGCCTTCTGTCGGGCGGCAACCAGCAGAAGGCGGTCATCGCCAAATGGCTTGCCGCCAAACCTTCGGCGTTGATCCTCGACGAGCCGACGCGGGGCGTCGACGTCGGCGCCAAGGCCGAGATCCACCACATCATCGGCCAACTCGTCGCCGGCGGCATGGCGGCCGTGATGATCTCGTCGGAACTGCCCGAAATCCTCGGAGTCTGCGACCGCGTGGTGGTGATGCGCGATGGCTATGCCTCCGAGCCTCTCTTGCGCAGCGAATTGAGCGAGGAGCGCATCATGGCGCTGGCCACCGGGGAGGAGATGGCTTGAGCGAAGCGGCCATGGAGATCGGTGGCGTGAACCGCAACGACCGCTTTACGCGTGGCAGCAGGCTTGTCGATGTCCTGTCGAAGGCGGGGCTCGCCTTCGCCATCGTCGCCGTGATGCTTTACGGCTCCCTCGTCAGCCCCGCCTTCTTCACGTCAGGCAATTTGCTCAACGTCCTGACCTCGATGTCCATCGTCGGCATCGTCGTCGTCGGCATGACCTTCGTGCTCGTGGTCGGCGGCCTGGCCGACCTGTCGGTGCCGGCCACCATCGCCTGCGGCGCCATCCTGTCGCTCGGGCTGCAGCCGATGATCGGGCCGCTGCCGGCGTTCCTGCTGGCGGTGGGTCTCGCGGGCCTCATAGGCCTGCTCAACGGGAGCCTGGTCGGATATGTCGGCATCAATCCCATCATTGCCACGCTCGGCGTTGGCACGATCGGACTGGGCATCGTCCAAGCGGCTGTCGGCGGGGTCATCGTCTATGGCAGCAATCCCGCCTCAGCCGAATTCGCCAAGGGCCGGCTGTTCGGCATTCCGGTCGTGGTGTTGATCTTCCTGGTCATCGCCCTTGTCGGCCATTTCGTCCTGTCCCGCTCCTTCTGGGGCAGATGGACGCTCGCCACCGGCGGCAATTACAGCGCCGCCGAGGCTAGTGCGGTTCCGGTGCGGGCCGTGAAGGCTGGCGCCTTCGTGATCACCGCACTGGCTTCCGGCATCAGCGGCGGCCTGCTCGGGCTGACGCTGCAGAGCGCGCGGCCGCTCATCGGCGGCGGCTACGAATTCAGCGCCATCACGGCGGTGGTGGTCGGCGGCGTGTCGATCGTCGGCGGCTTCGGATCGGTGCCGCGGGCCATTGCCGGCCTCATCTTCGTGCAACTGCTGACCAACGTCATGGTGCTCGACGGTGTGCGCACGCCAATCCAGGGTTTCGTGCTCGGCATCCTGATCGTCGGTGCCGTCGGCATGGATGCGGCATTGCGCAAGCGGGGCGTGGCGTGATGCGTTTTCTTTCGCTTGTCTCGCAGCATCGCGTCGTCATCATTCTCGGCCTGACGCTCGTCATTTCCGCGCTGTTGGTCCCCGGCTACCTCTCGGCATCGACGCTCGGCCTCGGTCTCGACCGGGCGGCGACGATCGGCCTGATCGCGGTCGGCCTGACGGTGCTTTTGATATCGGGCCAGATCGACCTCTCCGGTGGCGCCGTGTTTGCCCTGGCCGGCATCGTATCGGTCATCCTGCAGCGAGAGATCGGCATCCTGCCCGCCGCGATCGCCGGCATCCTGGTCGGTACCCTGGCAGGCGCCATCAACGGCATGCTGGTCGTCGGCCTGAAGGTGAATTCGCTCGTGCTGACGCTCGCGACGATGCTGATCTTCCGCTCACTCGCGCACTGGATCACCAACAGCCAGCCGGTGACCGGAACCGACATCATGCTCTCCCTGGCGCTGGCCAAGATCTATCTCGATGTCTTCACCCTCCGCAGCGTGCTGTTCATCGCCCTGATCGTGCTGCTGCATTTCTGGCTGACGCGCACCATACCTGGGCGCAACGTCTTTGCGGTGGGGTCCAACCCGGCGGCTGCCAAGGAAAGCGGTATCGCCTCGGACCGTATCGTCTTTCTCGGCTTTGTCTTTGCCGGCACGCTTGCCGGCCTGGCGGGGGTTCTCCAGAGCCTCGTCACCAACACCGGCTCGCCTGTCTTCGGCTCGGAACTGACGGTCGCCGTCATTGCCGCGGTCGTTGTCGGCGGGACTCGTCTCGAAGGCGGCAAGGGATCCGCGCTCGGCACGCTCGGCGGCGTGCTGACGATCGGCTCGCTGACCATCGCGATGGAGTTCCAGTCCGTTCCCGCATACGTCCAGCAGGTCGTGTCCGGGCTTATCCTGATCCTGCTCGTCGTGCTCGATCGGGCCGTTACCACCAAGGGGAGGGCTCCGGGCACGCGCCCGGCGCTCGTTCGCGACAATCCAATCACTCAAGGAGGAACCACATGATTGGGAGGAAACACATGATTGGCAAGAAAAGCATGCTTCACGTCGCCGCCATGGCGGCTGTGCTGGCATCGACGGGCTGGGCCAGCGCCAAGACGGTCTGCTACGTGACGGCAGCGGATTCGCATGCCTACGCGACGCCGGCCAACAAGGCGCTTCAGGCGCGCGCTGCGGAACTCGGCATCGAGATCCTGAGCCTCAGCCAGGATTTTGATGTCCAGAAAGGCACCGAGCAGCGCAACACCTGCGTTGCGCGCAAGGTCGATGGCATCATCCTGTGGCCGCTCGACCCGCAGGCATACATACCGGGGCTGGCGCGCGCGCAGCAGGCGAACATTCCGGCGATCCTCATCAATTCGCCGATGAGCGACGATGCCAAGCCGTTCATCAAGTCGTTCACCGGGCCTGATGTCTATGAGGAAGGCAAGCTGGCGGCGGACTCGCTGAGCAAGGCGCTGGGCGGCAAGGGCTCCGTCGTCATCATCGCCGGCCAGGCCGGCAACGGCACCACGATCGGCCGCGTCAGCGGATTTACCGACCGTCTCAAGGAAACCAATGCCGAGATCAACGTGCTCGACACGGTCAACGCCGACTTCGACCAGCAAAAGGCGCTGGTGGTGAGCCGCGATCTGATCACACGCTTCGGCGACCAGATCAGCGGTGTCTACGCCAATGACGACACGATGGCCCGCGGCTTCATCGACGCATGGAAAGAGGCGAACCCCTCCAAGGCCGCACCGCCGATCGTCGGCATCAATGGCCAGAAGGATGCGTTCGAATCGATCCGCACCAATGAGATGTACTCGACCATCGTCCAGTCGCCCGTCGAGGATGGCCGCCTGGCGATCAACACGATGGCCGAGATCATCGAGGGCAAGGAGGTCAAGGACCGGCTGCCGATCCCGCTGACAGTTGTCACCAAGGACAACGTCAACGCGGTCGAACCAGCGTTCTGATGCAGGAAGGCCGGCCCGCTGCACTCGGGTCGGCCTCGCCGCCGATTTCTTGGGGAGAGAAATTCTAATAGCGGCAACGGAATTGGAATAAACTAACTCTACAGAGTTTGTGGAATAAGCAATCTGCACTGGCGATCTGGTTTCCACCCGGACAGGACCACGCCATGCCTACCTTTTTGCGCTCGCCGTCAACCAAAGCAGGCATCTCCGGCCGCCTCCGTCAGGCGACGGGAGACAGGCCATGAGCAAGCACATTCCAGACCCTATCAAGGTGCTCTGGTTTCTGCCGACGCATGGCGACAGCCGCTATCTCGGCACGGCCGAGGGCGGCAGATCGGTCGATCTGCCCTATCTGACGCAAGTGGCGAAGGCGGCCGACACGCTCGGCTACTATGGCGTGCTGTTGCCGACCGGCCGCTCGTGCGAGGATTCCTGGGTGATCGCATCGGCTCTTGTGCCGATGACCGAACGCTTGCGTTTCCTTGTCGCCGTGCGGCCCGGTTTGCAGTCGCCGACGCTGGCCGCGCGCATGACTGCGACGCTGGACCGCATCTCAAATGGCCGCCTGCTGATCAACGTCGTCACCGGCGGCGATCCGCTGGAGAACAAGGGCGACGGCATTTTCCTGTCGCATGCCGAACGCTATGAGGTGACGCAGGAGTTCCTGCGCATATACAAGCGGGTGCTGAGCGGCGAGACGGTCGAGCATGACGGCAAGCATTTCCACATCGAGGACGGAAGGCTGCTGTTTCCGCCGGTGCAGACGCCTTACCCGCCGCTGTATTTCGGCGGTTCGTCCGATGCCGGGTCGACGGTGGCGGCGCAGGAGATCGACAAATATTTGACCTGGGGCGAGCCGCCTGCCGATGTCGAGCGCAAGCTGGACAGGGTGCGTGAACTGGCGCAGAAGGCCGGCCGCAAGCTCTCTTTCGGCATTAGGCTGCATGTCATCGCCCGCGAAACCACCGAGGAGGCCTGGGCCGCTGCCG
>NZ_RZQE01000590.1:0-3127 GCF_004022955.1 Mesorhizobium sp. M7A.F.Ca.US.002.01.1.1
ATCCAGGGCGCCGGTGGCGGCGGCTTGTTCGCTTTGACGCAGACCGTCGTCGGCGATCTCGTGCCGCCGCGCGAGCGGGCACGCTATGCCGCCTGGTTCTCCGGCACATGGGCTGTCGCCAGCGTTGCCGGTCCGTTGCTCGGCGGCACTTTCGCAGAGCACCTGCACTGGTCACTGATCTTCTGGATCAACATTCCGCTTGGTTTTCTTGCGATGGCGATCATCAACAAGCCGCTCAAGAAACTGCCCATTGCCGCAAAGCGCCATCGCATCGACGGCCTGGGCGCGCTGCTTCTGATAATTGCCACGGCGCTGCTGCTGCTCGCCTTGAACTGGGGCGGCAGCGCCTATCCCTGGACTTCGCTTGAAGTCATCGGCGTTCTCTGCGGTTCGGCGATTTTCTGGAGCGCTTTTGCCTTGCGGCTCATGCGCGCCGCCGAGCCGCTCATCTCACTCGAAGTGCTTGGCAATCCAATCGTTCTGGCGGGCACGCTTTCGATGTTCCTGCTTCAGGCCGCAAGCGTCGGCATGGCTGTGTACCTGCCCGTCTATCTTCAGGCGGTGCTCGGCTTGTCGGCAGCGGAGTCGGGCATCGCGATGCTTGGGCTTCTGCTGGGGACCGTCGGCGGCGCGGCATTCAGCGGGCGTATGATCCCGCATTTCACCCACTACAAGCGCATTGCGATGGTGGGCGTCGTCTTCAGCATGCTGTGCCTCTGCCTGCTGGCCGTCGTCGCAGGATATGCAACGCTGCTGGAGGTCGAGGTCTTGACGATTTGCATCGGGTTTGGAACCGGAACGACGTTTCCGGTCACCACCGTGTCGGTCCAGAACGCCGTCGATCGCGTGCATCTCGGCGTCGCGACGGGCGTGCTGACATTCCTGCGTTCGCTTGGCAGTGCGCTTGGGGTCGCCATGCTCGGCGCGGTCGCTCTGGGCTACGGCTTGCCGCTTGCCGGTGAAGGCGTGCGGATCGCTGGCCATAGCGCGACGGTCGAGCCGTTCGTGATGATCTTTGCCGTCGCCGCCGCTACATTGCTGCTGGGGCTGATCACGCTGACGCTGATGCCCGAAAAGGAGCTTCGCGGCTACGCCGACAATGCGGCGCCGATGCTGGCCGAGTAAAGTTCAGCCGGAGACGCCGAGCTTCTTCTGCAGGCTGGTCGATGAGGTCGTGTACTGGAAAACGATGCGCTCGCCGGGGCTGATGATGCGCTTGGCGGCCTGCGCCATCAGCGCCACTTCGTGGAAACCCGACAGGATCAGCTTCAGCTTGCCCGGATACCAGTTGATGTCACCGACCGCGAAGATGCCGGGCACCGATGTCTGGAATTTTTCGGTATCGACCGGAATGAGGTTCTCGTGAAGGTTGAGACCCCACTCCGCGATCGGTCCGAGCTTCATGGTCAGGCCGAAGAACGGCAGCATGCGCGTGCAAGGCACCTCGACGTCGCCATCCGGTCCCTTGATGGTGGCCGATGACAACTGGCCGTCGGCACCGGTCAATCCGGTCACCTGGCCGACCTGGAATTCGAGCTGCTTCATCTCCTGCATGGCATACATCTTGTTGACGCTGTCGGGAGCGGCGCGGAACTCAGGCCGCCGGTGCACCAGCGTCACGCTCTTTGCCACCGGCTGCAGGTTCAGCGTCCAGTCGAGCGCCGAGTCGCCGCCGCCGACAATGACGAGGTCGTGGCCGCGAAAATCCTCCATCCGGCGCACCGAATAGAAGACGCTCTTGCCTTCATAGGGCTCGATGCCGGGGATCGGCGGACGCTTGGGCTGGAAGGAGCCGCCGCCGGCGGCAATCACCACCACCTTGGCCTCGAACACCTCGTTTTCGTCGGTGGTGACGCGAAAACTGCCGTCCTCCAGTTTTTCCAGGCTGGAAACCATTCGGTTGTAGCTGAAATCGGGCTTGAACGGCGCGATCTGCTCGAGCAATTTGTCGACCAGCCCCTGCGCCGAGATCGAAGGCCAGCCTGGAATGTCGTAGATCGGCTTTTCCGGATAAAGTTCCGCGCATTGGCCGCCCGGCCGATCGAGAATGTCGATCAGGTGGCACTTCATGTCGAACAGGCCGAGCTCGAACACGGCAAACAGGCCGACCGGCCCTGCCCCGACAATAAGCACGTCTGTCCTGGTGATGTCGGTCATGCCTGTGCCTCGCTGCGCATGACCCCGAAAATCGGAACGATTTTCGGAAAGGATCATGCGCAAATAAAAGTGCTACAGCGTCCGTTGCGCGTCCAAGAGGACGCGCGGCGCTGTGGTGAAACAGCAGGACACTGCATGACCATCGCCCCGCTGCCAAGCCACAGCGGGAAAAATCAGTTGGCAAAAAGGTTGCGCTTATCCCTGGCGGGCAGGCACCCGCACGACCAAGCCGTCAAGCGCATCGCGGACCTTGATCTGGCATGACAGGCGCGAATTGGGCTGGACGTCGTAGGCGAAGTCCAGCATGTCCTCTTCCATCGCTTCCGGCTCGCCGACTTCAGCCGTCCAGGCTTCGTCGACATAGACGTGACAGGTGGCACAGGCGCAGGCACCGCCGCATTCGGCTTCGATCCCGGGCACGGCGTTGCGGATCGCGTTCTCCATGACCGTAGAGCCGTTCTCGGCGTCCATGTCGAAATGCGTGCCGTCATGGGCAATGAAAGTCAGCTTGGTCATTTGTCACCTGAAGGGAGTTGCAGCCGAGATAATCACTCCGGCTGACAAGTCAACTGCCGCATGAAAGCGCCGCCCGATGACGTTTTTCCGCAAATCGGATTCGGCGCGGATTCAGCGGTTGATGGCGGCGATGAAATCGCGCACTTCGTCGATCAGCGTACCAAGCCGCTTGAGCGTCTGGCCGTCTTCCGGCCGGTGCTCGATCTCGGTGGCGCAATCGGCGATGGCAAAGGCGCCCACGCCCCGTGCCGAACCCTTTAATCCATGGGCGAGCAGAAGCCGGTCCTTGATATCGGCGTCGACTATTCTGTCGCGCACGGACAGCGCCTGCTGTACAAATAGCGCCAGAACCTCTTGCTCTAGGCTGCGGTCACCCATCGTCTGGCGGGCAAGGTGTGCCAAATCGACCGGCCGTGACCGTCTTGGTCCGGATACATCTCCCCCGGGCATTGAG
>NZ_RZQE01000591.1:0-827 GCF_004022955.1 Mesorhizobium sp. M7A.F.Ca.US.002.01.1.1
TCATCGCACTCGGCACCAAGCGCCGGCCGAAGACGGCGCGTGCGCTTATCCTGGCGCCGACGCGCGAACTCGCCGTGCAGATCGAGGATACGATCAAGATCCTCGCCAAGGGCGCGCATGTCTCGACCGCGCTCGTGCTTGGCGGCGTCTCGCGCTTCAGCCAGGTGAAGAAGGTTGCGCCCGGCGTCGATATCCTGATCGCAACGCCCGGCCGGTTGACCGACCTGGTGCGTGAGGGCGACCTCATACTTGCCGACACCAAATGGCTGGTGCTCGACGAGGGCGACCGCATGCTCGACATGGGCTTCATCAACGACGTCAAGCGCATCGCCAAGGCGACCGCGCCCGATCGTCAGACGGTGCTGTTCTCGGCGACCATGCCCAATGAAATCGCCGAATTGGCCAAGGGCCTGCTGAAGAACCCGATCCGCGTCGAAGTCGCGCCGCAAAGCACGGCAGCGGCCGAGATCGTGCAAGGCGTCGTCTTTGCCCGCACCAAGCAGAAGCGCCAGGTGCTGTCGACGATGCTCGCCGATGAGGCGATGAAGTCCGTCATCATCTTCTCGCGCACCAAGCATGGTGCCGACAGGGTGACCAAGGACCTCGAGCGCGATGGCTTCAAGGCCGCCGTCATTCACGGCAACAAGTCGCAGAACGCCCGCCAGAAAGCGCTGAACGATTTCCGCGACGGCTCGGTGCGCATTCTGGTGGCGACCGACATCGCGGCGCGCGGCATCGACGTACCCGGCATCAGCCATGTCGTGAATTTCGATCTGCCGGATGAAGCCGAGAGCTACGTCCACCGCATCGGCCGTACCGGCCGCAAC
>NZ_RZQE01000591.1:837-3107 GCF_004022955.1 Mesorhizobium sp. M7A.F.Ca.US.002.01.1.1
CATCCGCACCAAGCTGCCGATCGTTGCCGACCATCTCGGCAGCCCCGATCCGCTGCGCAATCCGGCTGAAAAGAACGAGCGTTTCGAGCCGGCCAATGACCGCAACGACCGCAATGGCCGTCGCGACGGCAGGCGGCCCGGTGGCGAGAACAAGGGCAACGGCTTTGGCAAGAAGCGCTTCGGCGACAAGCCGGCCTTCGCCGGCGAGCGCAAGCCGGACGGCGCCAAGCCGGCCTTCAAGGGCAACAACAAGCGCCGCTTCGGCGGTAAGCGTCCGGCTGCGCGGGCCGCGTAAGCCAGACCGCGCTGTAGTCAGTCAAGCTTCGGCTGGCTGATTGCCGAGACGAAACAAGAAAAGGGCGGCCGAAGCGATGCTTCGGTCGCCCTTTTTCGTCGGCCTACTTCACCACCGCTTCGATCCAGACGGCGATCCTTTGCGCCAGAAACGCCGTGGTCGATGGCGACAGTGCGTCGCCGGCAATGACGTGATTGTCCGGGTCGCCAGTGTCGTCGACCGGAACCAGTTCATGCGGCGCGCCCCAGCGCCCGGCAATCTCGCGGCTGCGGTCGGCCCGCACCACTTTGTCCGAATCAGAAAAGATGAACAAAGCAGGGACGGTCGCCTTCTCCACCGGCGCGCCATAGGCAAGCTCGGTCAGCGCCTGCATCGGCAAGGTTGCTTCGATCGGATAGCGGGTGGTCCAGAATTTTTCATTCAGCGCGTTGCGCGGCACGAAGCTATGTTCCTTGCCGGCGACCAGCCTGGCGATTTGTTTGCCCCACGGCATGGTCAGGATCCCGGCGCCCGAAGTCTTGACCCCGAAGTTCGGGGAGATGAACGCAATCGCCGCCACCCCGTCCGACGCACCGGGCTGCGTTGCCGCCCAGACCGCCAGCGAGCCGCCGGTCGAAGTCGAGATGACGATCACCTTGTCGCCGATCGCCCGGCCGATGGCGAGCGCCTCCTCATAGTCGTTGATCCAGGCATTGATGCTGCCTTGCGTCATCGCCGCGCCATCCTGCCCATGACCGGTAAGCCGTGTGTAGAAGAGATTGGCGTCAAGCTGTTCCGCCACTTCGTCAGGCAGCGGGCGGACCTCGCCCTTCGATGCGGAAAAGCCGTGGATGTAGACGATCGATAGCGGGGTCCTGGCATGCACCAACGGATCGGCCCAGACGATCTCCTTCTCCAGCCCGTCTCGGATTCCGGGGATGGCGGCTTCCGCCTTTGCCACATAGGCCTGCGGATCGTCGCCGATGAGCGAGGGATCGAAACGGATCGTGGTGTCGACGCGAACGCGCGGGCCGAACACGAAGGCCAGTGCGAGAACGGCAATAAGGCCCAGCACAGCAAGCACGATCGTCGCCCCATCGCAGACTCCACGCGGCACTTGTCTCAACCATGGCGACGGCGGCCCGAAAACGGGGAGCCTGCCAATTTCGCAGGCGTCCTATTCGATCGGCGGCTTGCGGTCGTAATGCAGAGGCCGCGCCTTCCAACTGGTCATCAGGCTGATAAACCCTCTGCACAGCGGCCTCGGCAGCAGGGCGAGCAGTTTCAGCGGCCAGCTTGTCCGGCGCGGGAAATGGACTTCGAAGCCGCCCGATTTGATGCCCCGCGCCATGCGGCGCGACGCACGGCTGACCGGCATCAGTCCCGGCATCGGCAGCATGTTCTTCTCAGTCAGCGGGGTGTCGATGAAGCCAGGATTGAACACCTGGATACGCACGTTCATCTTGTCGAAATCATACTTCAGCGACTCGGCCAGGATGTTGATGGCCGCCTTGGTGCCGCCATAGGCGGCCGTTGTCGGCCAGCCGAAATAGGACGTCACGGAGCCGACCAGCACGACATGGCCGCGCGCCCGCACACGCATGCGTTCGACCGCGGGCACGAGACCGTTGATGATGCCGAAATAATTGACCTCGAAGGACCGGCGAAAGTCGTTGACGACAAGATTCTCCCCCGGCGTCGAAATGTAATTCCCAGCATTGAAGATGGCGAGCACGATGGGACCGAGCTCCTTCTCGATCGCAGCGACGGTCCTTGCCATGCGCGGCTCGTCGGTGACGTCGCAGGGAAAGGCCGTGACGCTGCCCGGCATCTGCGCGGTCTCGACGACAAGCGTGTCGATCGGATCGTCGTCGAGCGCCGCCACCGCGACGGCATAGCCCTGGGAAGCAAGATCCCTGGCCAGGGCACGGCCGACGCCGCTCGATCCGCCCGTGATCCAGGCGACGCCGTGCTTCGGGTTGGCCCGGTAGAGTGT
>NZ_RZQE01000592.1:0-3088 GCF_004022955.1 Mesorhizobium sp. M7A.F.Ca.US.002.01.1.1
CGGCTATACCGGTCTCGCTTCCTTGGTGGCGGCTCGCGCCGGTGCCGAGGTCACCCATGTCGATGCCTCGAAGAAGGCGATCGGCTGGGCCCGCGAAAACCAGGAGATGGCCGGCCTCGGCAGCAAGCCGATCCGCTGGATCGTCGACGACGCGGTCAAATTCGCCGAGCGCGAGGAGCGCCGCGGCAGCCGCTACGATATCATTCTGTTCGACCCGCCGGCCTATGGCCGTGGCCCCAAGGGCGAGGTCTGGCAATTGTTCGAGGACCTGCCGGATTTGACCGACCTCTGCCGGGCGATCCTGACGCCGAAGCCGCTCGCCGTGGTGCTGACCGCCTATTCGATCCGCGCCTCCTTCTTCGCCATCCACGCCCTGATGCGCGATACCTTTGCCGGCATGGGCGGCAAGGTTGAATCGGGTGAGTTGATCATCCGCGAAAAGTCCGCCGGCCGGGCGCTATCGACCTCATTGTTTTCGCGTTGGGTGGCTGAATGAACGAGCGGCATGCAGGCGCACCTGGCCAGGTGAAGGAGGTCACCAGCCTCGCCAATCCGCTGGTCAAGGACATCAAGGCGCTCGCTCAGAAGAAATTCCGCGACCAGCAGAGCGCCTTCATGGCCGAGGGGTTGAAGCTGGTCATCGATGCGCTCGATCTCGGCTGGCAGATCAGGACATTGGTTTTCGCCAAGGCCGGGCGCGGCAACGCTGCGGTGGAGAAGGTGGCCGCACGCACGGTTGCGGCAGGCGGCATGGTGCTCGAAGTGTCGGAGAAGGTGCTGGTCGCCATCACCCGTCGCGACAACCCGCAAATGGTGGTCGGCGTCTTTTCGCAAAAATTCCTCGCCTTGAAGGATGTCCGCGCTGACAATGGCGACGTCTGGGTGGCGCTCGACCGGGTGCGCGACCCCGGCAATCTCGGCACCGTCATCCGCACCGTCGATGCCGTCGGCGCCAAAGGCGTCATCCTGGTCGGCGATACCACTGATCCATTCTCCGTGGAGACGGTGCGTGCCACCATGGGTTCGATCTTTGCCGTGCCGGTGGCGAAGGCGACAACCGAGGCTTTCCTCGCCTGGCGAGGCGGGTTTTCAGGCCTCGTCGCCGGAACCCACCTGAAAGGCGCCGTCGACTACCGCTCGGTCGATTTTTCCCGCGGGCCCGTGCTGCTGATGATGGGCAACGAGCAGCAGGGACTGCCCGAAAGCCTGGCTGCGAGTTGCGACAGGCTGCTCAGGATTCCGCAAGCGGGCCGTGCCGATTCGCTCAATCTGGCCGTTGCCACCGGCATCATGCTGTTCGAGATCCGGCGCGGCGCGCTGAAGCTCGAGCCAATCCTGGACCAGCAATGAAGGTTGCCTGCCCGTGAGATCATGGTCTCCCTACGCATTGCTCGTCGTCGCGGCCATCGCGCTCGACCAGTGGATAAAATACCTGGTCGAGGCCGATCTGCCTTTTCAGGAGAAGGTTGATCTGCTGCCCTTCCTGGCGCTGTTTCGCACCTACAATACCGGCATCGCCTTCTCGATGTTCTCGTCCTTCGGCGACACCGGGCTGATCGTCATTTCGCTCGCCGTCGTTGCCTTCGTGCTGTTCCTGGCGACCCGGATCGCGCCGTCCCAGATCCTTGCCCGCACCGGCTTTGCGCTGATCGTCGGCGGCGCGCTCGGCAATCTGATCGACCGCGCCGTCAACGGCCACGTCATCGACTACATCCTGTTCCACACGCCGGTCTGGTCCTTCGCCGTCTTCAACCTTGCCGACGCCTTCATTTCGGTTGGTGCGGCACTGGTCGTCTTCGACGAGCTGGTCGGCTGGCGGCGCGAACCCAAAGCCAGTCCTTCCAAGGATTGACCCCGTGCGGCCATCGCCGCACAGTTCATGTCGTCAAGATCGCGGAGAAAGACATGTCCGAAACCTTCAAAGCCATCCTCGTTTCGCGTGACGCCGAGAAAAAGCAGTCGGTCGCCGTGACCGATCTCACCGAGGCCGACCTGATGGAAGGCGATGTCACCGTCGCGGTCGAGGCAACGACGGTGAACTACAAGGATGGCTTGGCGATCACAGGCAAGGCGCCGGTGATCCGCCGCTGGCCGTTGGTGCCGGGCATCGATTTCGCCGGCACCGTCATTTCGTCCTCGCATCCCGACTGGCGCGCCGGAGACAAGGTCGTGCTGAATGGCTGGGGCGTCGGCGAAACCCATTTCGGTGCCTATGCAGGCCGTGCCCGCGTCAGGGGCGACTGGCTGGTGCCGCTGCCGCAAGGCATCAGCCCGCATGACGCGATGGCCGTCGGCACCGCAGGATATACCGCCATGCTCTGTGTCATGGCCCTGGAGCGGCACGGCATCCTGCCCGATCGCGGCCCGGTGGTGGTGACGGGGGCAGCCGGCGGCGTCGGCTCGGTCGCGGTCTCCATCCTGTCCAGCCTCGGCTACCATGTCATTGCTTCCACCGGCCGCAATGCCGAAAGCCCCTTTCTGATGGACCTTGGCGCCGCCGAGGTGATCTCGCGCGAGGAGCTTGCCCAGCCGGCCAAGCCGCTGGCCAAGGAGCGCTGGGCGGGCGGCATCGACGCTGTCGGCAGCCACACGCTGGCCAATGTGCTCTCGATGACCTCCTATGGCGGCGCGGTCGCCGCCTGCGGCCTGGCCGGCGGCATGGACCTGCCGGCCAGCGTCGCGCCCTTCATCCTGCGCGGTGTCTCATTGCTCGGCATCGATTCAGTGATGGCGCCGAAAGCAGTCCGCCTCGAGGCATGGCGCCGCATCGGCACCGACCTCGATCTGCAGAAGCTCGCCAGCCTGTCCAGCACCATCGGGTTCGACGGCATCGTCGATGCCGCGCGCGATATCGTCGAGGGCAAGATCCGCGGCCGCGTCGTCGTGGATATGTGACTCCGCCCAACTGCCGGAAGGGCGGATGCAATCGCCAGATCTGGTGGCAAACCCGCCGCGCCTCGGCAAAAAGCGCTCATCCGCTAAAATTGGAACGATCCGCCGCAATTTTCCATAAGCTCTGTCTGGCAAGAATTTCGCATGATCGCGCAATCCGGCAGCCAACAGGCGGACACTGGCGACGATGTCGATG
>NZ_RZQE01000593.1:0-3071 GCF_004022955.1 Mesorhizobium sp. M7A.F.Ca.US.002.01.1.1
AGAGAAGGTTAACCAAGCCTTTTCATGCAGGGCCGCAAGCCTGGCTTTACGCTACGGAACGGCTTTTTGCCGGCATCGGAAATCGGGGTTGCCTTCCACCCCGCCAAATCATAAAAGCGATGGTGAATCACTGCAATCCTGGAACCGCCCTCCTCCGCAGCTTCTTGCTACAGGGTCAGACGTAAAGGCGGCTCCTTTCGCTTCAGGCGAAAAGGGTTCAGGTGATCGCGACGAATTTCGCAGGCGTGCTCCCGTGGCGGGGGAATCGCCTGCGTGAGGAAAACGGCCGGGTTTGTTCCCGTGCCGGCTCTGTATGAGCAAACAAGCTGGTCCGGTTCGTCCGGGCTTTGGTTCAAAAGGTTCTGTTGGTGACGATGGCTTCAAGCGCAATCATGGAAAGGTCCGCATCAAACCGCGCCATTATGGCTGCGGGCGGCACCGCCATGGCGCTCAAGCGGCGGCCGACGGACGTTCAAATATCCGGCACCCACATTCCAGACACGCAGCAGCAGGCTTTGCCTCGCAAGCTGCGGCTGACGGCTGCCGGGGGGAAACGAAATAATGCCCAACAAAATGCTGATAGACGCCTCCCACCCGGAGGAAACACGCGTTGTCGTCATACGCGGTAACCGTATTGAAGAATTCGACTTTGAATCCCAGGACAAGAAGCAGCTCAAAGGAAACATCTACCTAGCCCGCGTAACGCGCGTAGAGCCCTCCCTTCAGGCAGCCTTTGTCGAATATGGCGGCAACCGTCACGGTTTTCTCGCCTTCAGTGAAATCCACCCCGATTACTACCAGATTCCGGTCGCCGATCGTCAGGCACTGCTGCGCGCGGAAGCGCAGGAGGCTGAGGACGAGGAGAACGAGGACGGCGACGGCGATGATCGCCAGAGCCGCGATCGCGGACGGCGCGGCCGCAGGCGCGGCGGCAAGCCCCGCGACCGGGGCGAGCACAAGCGCGATGCAGCCGATTCCGGCGAGGCGAGCGACGCTGCCGACGAGGCAGAAGAAGGTGCCGACGCTGGTGTCGAGGACATCTCGCACACGTCCGAGATCATCGAACATGCGGCTGATTCGTCCGAACATGCTGATGCGTCCGAGCATGGTGAGGATTCGGCCGAGCAGGACGAAGGCGAAATCCGCGAAGGCGGCCCGACGTCGATCGCCGCCTCGGTCGAGGCCGATGTGATTTCCGAAGCCGTCCCGCTGGCCGAACAAGGTAGCGAAGCGACCTCCGGCGACAATGATCGCGGCATGCTGGAAGAAGTGCAGTCCTCGCATCCGGACGATCACGAGGTCGAATCGGTCGGCGCCGAGGATGCGCTGGAAGAAGTGCGCAACCGCCGCAAGCCGGTGCGCCGCCAGTACAAGATCCAGGAAGTGATCAAGCGCCGGCAGATCCTCCTGGTGCAGGTCGTCAAGGAAGAGCGCGGCAACAAGGGCGCGGCGCTGACCACCTATCTGTCGCTGGCCGGCCGCTATTCGGTGCTGATGCCGAACACGGCGCGTGGCGGCGGCATTTCGCGCAAGATCACCAGCGCGGTCGACCGCAAGCGGCTCAAGGAGGTCGTCGCCGATCTCGAAGTGCCGCAGGGCATGGGCGTCATCCTGCGCACCGCCGGCGAGAGCCGCACCAAGGCAGAGATCAAGCGCGACTACGAATATCTGATGCGGCTTTGGGAAAATGTCCGCAATCTCACCTTGCAGTCCACGGCCCCTGCCCTGGTCTACGAGGAAGGCAGCCTGATCAAGCGCTCGGTGCGCGACCTCTACAACAAGGATATCGACGAGATTCTTGTCTCCGGCGAGGAAGGCTACCGCGAGGCCAAGGACTTCATGCGCATGCTGATGCCGAGCCACGCCAAGGTGGTTCAGCCGTTCCGCGACACGACGCCGATCTTCGTGCGCAACGGCATCGAGGCACAGCTCGACCGCATGCTGCAGCCGCAAGTGACGCTGAAGAGCGGCGGCTACATCATCATCAACCAGACCGAAGCGCTGGTTGCCATCGACGTGAATTCGGGCCGCTCCACCAAGGAGCACTCGATCGAGGACACCGCGCTCCACACCAATCTGGAAGCGGCCGAGGAAGTCGCGCGTCAGCTAAGGCTGCGCGATCTTGCCGGCCTGATCGTCATCGACTTCATCGACATGGAGGAGAACCGCAACAACCGCTCCGTCGAGAAGCGGCTGAAGGATCACCTCAAGAACGATCGTGCGCGCATCCAGGTCGGCCGTATCTCGCATTTCGGCCTCATGGAGATGTCACGCCAGCGCATCCGCGCCAGCGTGCTGGAATCGACCATGAAGCCTTGCCCGCATTGCGGCGGCACCGGCCATGTGCGCTCCGATTCGTCGGTCGCGCTGATGGTGGTGCGGGCGATCGAGGAATTCCTGCTCAAGGATTCGCGCAGCCACATCACGGTGCGGACGCCGGCGGCGACAGCACTCTACGTGCTCAACCACAAGCGCGGCACGCTGGTGGAACTCGAAAGCCGCTTCGGGCTGACGATCACCGTCGAGGCCGACGATTCGGTGGGTTCGCAGCACTATGCGATCTTCCGCGGCGCGTTGGCTGAAAAGCCGGAAGGCTTTGTCGAGGCGCGCAGCTTCCCGGCCTATGTCGAGCCGGACGAGCCCGAGGATGAGATTGCCGTCATCGAGGAAGACGACGAGGCGCCGATCCAGGCAGAACAGCCACGCCAGCAGCCGCAGCAACAGCAGCCGCGGCCCGCTGCCGGTGGTGAGGAAGGCGAAGGCCGCGACCGCAAGCGCCGCAAGCGTCG
Source organism: Mesorhizobium sp. M7A.F.Ca.US.002.01.1.1 (assembly GCF_004022955.1). Classification (NCBI taxonomy): domain Bacteria; kingdom Pseudomonadati; phylum Pseudomonadota; class Alphaproteobacteria; order Hyphomicrobiales; family Phyllobacteriaceae; genus Mesorhizobium; species Mesorhizobium sp. M7A.F.Ca.US.002.01.1.1. The sequence goes on from NZ_RZQE01000593.1 coordinate 2,790, forward strand.
GCGTCGGCGTGGCGGCAAGGATCGCGATCGCGAACATGGCGCCCCTGCGGACGGTGCTTCCGTCTCGGCTCCGGCCGGCGAGTTTTCGGACTCGGACTCGGCCGCCGGAGATGGCGACGCGGAAGCGGACGACAATGCCCCTGTTGGTGTTTCCGAAACTCCTGCCACAGCTGAAGCTTCGGACGAAGGCCAGGGCAAGAAGCGCCGGCGCGGCAAGCGCGGCGGCAAGCGCAACCGCCGCGAAGACGGTGAGGGCGAGGCTGAGGCAAGTGCTGGCGAAGC
>NZ_RZQE01000594.1:0-3069 GCF_004022955.1 Mesorhizobium sp. M7A.F.Ca.US.002.01.1.1
CAGTCTCGTCCGGGCCGACGATCCGGAAGTTTTTCGAGGCCTCGTTTAACTGCATGACATCACGCAGGAGACTGCCCATGACCCGCGTCGACTCGGCTTTGACGCCGCCCGGGCGCTCTACCGCAATGGCGTGGTCATGCAACCCGGGCAGTTCGAGAGACCTGCGTAGCAGGCCGCCATTGGCATGCGAGTTGGCGCTCATGCGCCGTGTCGCCTGGGGTGCCGTGGCACGAATCGCGGCGACAGGAGCGCCGGCGGCGTCGAACAGTTCCTCGGGCCGGTAGCTTTTCAGCCACTCCTCGAGCAGCTTGAGATGGGCGGGGTTTTCCGCAAGGCCTGACAAGGGAACCTGGTGCGAGCGCCAGAAGCCCTCTGTCTTCAGACCGTCGACCTCTTTCGGTCCCGTCCAGCCCTTGGGGCTGCGCAGCACGATCATCGGCCATGTTGGTCGCGACGTCGGCGACGCCGAGCCAGCGCGCACGGCTTGCTGGATCGCGCGGATGCGGTCTAGCGCATCGTCGAGGACGCTCGCCATGCGCTCATGCATCAGGGCAGGTTCGTGGCCTTCCACGAACAGCGGCTCATAGCCGTAGCCGGCAAACAGCGCGCGCAATTCGTCTTCGGGAATGCGGGCCAGAATGGTTGGATTGGCGATCTTGTAGCCGTTCAGATGCAGGATCGGCAGCACCGCCCCGTCGCGCGCGGGGTTGAGGAATTTGTTGGAATGCCACGCGGCTGCCAGTGGCCCCGTTTCAGCCTCGCCGTCACCGACGATGCAGGCGACCACGAGATCCGGATTGTCAAAGGCCGCGCCATAGGCATGCGAAAGCGAATAGCCCAACTCGCCGCCCTCATGGATCGAGCCGGGCACATCCGGCGCTGCATGGCTCGGGATACCGCCGGGAAGCGAAAATTGCCGGAACAGCTTGCGCATGCCCTGCTCGTCCATCGCAATGTCGGGATTGAGCTCGCTGTAGGTGCCCTCCAGATAGGTATTCGCCACCATAGCCGGGCCACCATGGCCGGGGCCGCAGACATAGATCACATTTGCGTCCCTGAGCCGGATCGCGCGATTGAGGTGCGCATAGATGAAGCTTAGGCCGGGCGACGTTCCCCAGTGTCCGAGGAGACGCGGCTTGACGTGTTCCAGCCGCAACGGTTCGCGCAGCAGCGGATTGTCGAGCAGGTAGATCTGGCCAATCGTCAGGTAGTTCGCAGCTCGCCAATAGGCGTCAATGTCGCGCAACTCCTGTTCGGACAACTGTTTGGTGTTGACTGATGTCGCCGAATGTTCGGTCATCTGATTTGGCTCCGTTGCTCATTTTGCGAAAGCCTGCGGATTGCCTCAGACATGGCACCAACGCATTGTTCGCCTTTCGGTTTATCACTGCTCGGCCTGACCGTCGCTGCACGCACTACCCAAGCTGGGCGTTCGCGCTGGTCAGAACCACGGTCAGACTTGCGTTAGTGATCAGGTTTTCAGCCGCTCCCGCCAGAAATGCTTCAGGTACTCAAGGCAGACCAGCACTGCCAACCCGGCCGCAAGCGTCACTGCGAGGTCGTCCCGGTGCAGCGGTCCGAACTGGAAGAGATCACTCGCGAGCGGCCAAAGAAGCGTCCCACCCAGCGCCGCTGCAACTACAACGACGACAAAAGCAAGCGATCGATTTGGCCGGAAAAGAGCAGTCAGCAGCAACTCGCTGAACGTACGGTTGACGAAGATCAGCCCAACGATCGTCAGCACCAGCGAGAAGAACGTCAGGGCTCGAATCTCGTTTTCCGGCATTCCCCAGTGCAAGGCGAAGAGGAAGATGCTAGCGACAAGCGCGAATGCCAGCAGGCCCTGCACAACGCTCCACGCGATCAGCGAGCGCGAAAAGAGCGCAGCATCCGGATCCCGCGGCGGACGCCTCATCGTGTCGTCTTCCTCTGTTTCTGCTTCAAAGACCAATGAGCAGACCGGATCGATCACCATCTCCAGAAAGGCAATGTGAATTGGCCCGAACAGGATAGGAAGCCCAAACAGCAACGGAAGCAGGGCCAGCCCGGCGATCGGCACGTGCACAGCGAGAATGAAGCCCATTGCCTTGCGCAAGTTGTCGTAGATGCGGCGGCCCAGCCGGATGGCTTTGACTATCGACCCGAAGTCGTCGTCGAGGAGGACGATGGACGACGCCTCGCGCGCGACATCCGTGCCGCGACCGCCCATGGCAATGCCAATGTTTGCGGCTTTCAGCGACGGAGCATCGTTGACGCCGTCTCCCGTCATGGCGACAATCTCGCCGTTGGCCTTCAAGGCTCTGACGATTGCCAATTTCTGCTCGGGCATGATCCGCGCGAACACCGCCGCGGTTTTCACCCGCGCCGACAGGGCTGCGTCATCCAGTGTCTTGAGCTCTTCACCGGTGACGACATCGTTGAAATCGAGCCCAGCCTGCCTGGCGATTGCTGTTGCGGTCGCGGGATAGTCCCCGGTAATCATGATCACTCTAATTCCGGCGGAGCGGCAATTGCTCACCGCGTCCGGAACCCCTGAACGCAGGGGATCGGCAAGTCCGACCAGGCCCATGAATTCGAAATCGAAACCAGTCTGCTTGTCCGGCAGTTGATCGCCAGCATGGCTGGAACGCGCAACGCCTAGGACGCGCAGTCCTTCTGTTGCCATGGCGTCCACAACATCCTTGACCGAATCGACACGATCCGCAGGTAGACGGCACAGTGCCGCGATGGCCTCCGGCGAACCTTTGGCGGCAATCATGCAGTCGCCTCCTCCAGCTGACGATTGCCAGGCATTCGACATTGCCAACAGTTCAGGGCGTAACCCATAGGCGCGGGCCAGCTTCCGATTAGTGCTGTCTGCGCGCTTGGGCAATCGCTCCTGTGCGAGTTTGTGAAATGCCCTTTCCATCGGATCAAAGGGAATCTCGGCACTGGCAAGCACGCCGATCTCAACCAACTCACCAAATGCCGCGGGCATATCTGTGTTTGAGTTGTTCAGCAGGCGAAACAGTTTGCCATCGAGCGTTCTCAGTTCTGCAATTGTCATGCGGTTTTCGGTCAGCGTTCCGG
>NZ_RZQE01000595.1:0-3066 GCF_004022955.1 Mesorhizobium sp. M7A.F.Ca.US.002.01.1.1
GATCAAGGCAGGCCAGTCCGTCATCGACGGTCAGCTAAAGGCCCTCATCGCCAATGATGGCGCCACCGCCTACAGCTTCGCCGCCCCGAATGTGAAGCGGATCTTCCCGACCGTCGATGCCTTCATGAACATGGTGACCAACGGCTATCCGCCGGTGCGCAAGCCGCAGACTTATTCCTTCGGCAAGGTCGAGGAGACCGGTCCGGGTTCGATCGTCCAGCAGGTGCTGATCGTCGGCCCCGATGGCAAGGATTACGAGGCGGTCTATACGCTGCAGCAGCAGCCCGACGGCACGTTCCAGATCACCGGCTGCAGCCTGCGCGCCTCGAATTCGCTCAGCACTTGAGGCCTTACAGCAACGGGATATCGCCCCTCGCCCAGCCCTCGGTGATTTCGGCGCCGCGCGCCTCGAAGGTGCCAGCCTCGATCGCAGCGCGGATGTCCTGCATCAGTTTCTGGTAGTAGGACAGGTTGTTCCACGTCAAAAGCATGGCGCCGAGCGCTTCCTGCGAGCGCACCAGATGATGCAGATAGGCGCGTGAGTAGTCACGGGCGGCCGGGCAGTCGCTTTCCTCGTCGAGTGGGCGCGGATCGTCAGCATGGCGGGCGTTGCGCAGATTGACCTTGCCGCGCCTTGTATAAGCAAGGCCGTGGCGGCCGGCCCGTGTCGGCATCACGCAGTCGAACATGTCGATGCCGCGCGCCACCGACTTCAGGATATCGTCAGGCGTGCCGACGCCCATCAGATAGCGCGGCTTGTTATCAGGCAGCTCCGGACAGGTGATGTCGAGCATCTCGAGCATCACCGCTTGCGGTTCGCCGACGGCCAGGCCGCCGACCGCATAGCCCTTCAACTCCATCGCGCTCAGCGCCTGCGCCGATCGCACCCGCAGCGCTGCGTTGTCGCCGCCTTGCACGATGCCGAACATCGCCTTGCCCGGCTGGTCGCCGAACGCCGTCTTGCAGCGCTCGGCCCAGCGCAGCGACAGCTCCATGGCGCGCTCGATCTCCTTCATTTCGGCCGGCAGCGCCGTGCATTCGTCGAGCTGCATCTGGATATCGGAATCGAGCAGTCCCTGGATCTCGATCGACCGCTCCGGCGACATCTCGTAGGCGGCGCCATCGATATGCGAGCGGAAGGTGACGCCCTTTTCGGTCAGCTTTCTCAGCTTCGACAGCGACATTACCTGGAAACCGCCACTGTCGGTCAGGATCGGATGCGGCCAGCGGGCGAATTCATGCAAGCCGCCGAGCCGCGCCACACGCTCGGCGCCTGGCCGCAGCATCAGATGGTAGGTGTTGCCAAGGATGATGTCGGCGCCGACGCCGCGCACCTGGTCCATATACATCGTCTTGACGGTACCGCCGGTGCCGACCGGCATGAAGGCCGGCGTGCGGATTTCGCCGCGCGGCATGTCGATCACGCCGCGCCGCGCCTTGCCGTCGATTGCCAGAACCTTGAAGCTGAACTGCTTAGCCATTGAATTCCTTGTCGTGGACCGGGGCGTCCGGCGCCTGCTTGTCGAGCGACTGGCGGTAGTGGATGCAGCCGCGCATGAATTTTGGCCAGGGCGGCACGGCGATCGATGGTTCGGTTTTTTCCGGCAGCAGGTCCCACAGATCGGGGTGATGCCAGCACAATTCATGGCCGGTGGAATCGCGGTGCTGGCGAATGCCGGCGCGCAGTTTTTTCACTTCCGCGATCAGCGCATCGCGGTCAAAGGCTTGCAGATCATCGTCCATCGCTCGTCTCCGCTCGGAAAAGCAGGCTTGCGTCGCCATAGGAATAGAATCTGTAACGGTTCGCGATGGCATGGACATAGGCCGCGCGCATCGTGTCGAGGCCGCTGAAGGCCGAAACCAGCATGAACAGCGTCGAGCGCGGCAGATGGAAATTGGTCATCAGCATGTCGGCGGTGCGAAAACAGTAGCCGGGCGTGATGAAGATATCGGTCGGGCCGGACCACGCAGCCAGAGTACCGTCCTCACGCGCCGCACTCTCCAGCAGACGCAGCGAGGTCGTGCCGACAGCAACGATGCGCCCGCCCCTTGCTCTTGCGGCATTCAGGGCGTCCGCAGTGGCTTCGCTGACCGACCCGGTCTCGGCATGCATCTTGTGGTCGGCGGTGTCGTCCGCCTTGACCGGCAGGAACGTACCGGCGCCGACATGCAAGGTGACGAAGCGGCGTTCGACGCCTTTGGCGTCAAGCGCTGCAAAAAGCTCCGGCGTGAAATGCAGGCCCGCTGTCGGAGCCGCGACGGCGCCCTCCTCGCTTGCATAGATGGTCTGGTAATCGGCCCGGTCGCGTTCGTCGTCGTCGCGTTTCGAGGCGATATAGGGCGGCAGCGGAATATGGCCTACCGCGTGCAGCGCCTCGTCGAGGAACGGCCCCGACAGATCGAAGCCAAGCAGCGCCTCGCCGCCCTCACCTTTCTCGATCACCGTGGCGTCGAGCTGACCGAGGAAACAGGAATTGCCGTCATGGCCGAAATGGATGCGGTCGCCGGCGGCAATGCGCTTGCCCGGCCGCATGAAGGCCAGCCAGCGGTCCGGCGCCATGCGCATATGCAGCGTGGCTTCGACCTGCGCCGTCGCCTCGCCCCGCCGCCTTATGCCTTTGAGTTGCGCCGGAATGACCTTGGTGTCGTTGAACACCAGCACGTCGCCGGCACTGAGCAAGGACGGCAGGTCGCCAACCGTCCGGTCCTCGAGCCCTTCGCCGGGCTTGACCAGAAGCATCTTGGCGCTGTCACGCGGCTGCGCCGGGCGGAGCGCGATGCGCTCCTCCGGCAAGTCGAAGTCAAAGAGATCGACGCGCATCAGTAGAGCCGGACGAGCAGCGCTCCGGCTAAGAGCAGCACCGCGCCGGCAACGCGTCCCAGCGAGATTTCACGCACCGCGACGCCGAGGAAGCCGACGCGGTCGATGAGCATGCCGGCCAGCAACTGGCCGGCGACCAGAAACGCCATCAGCGCGGCAGCACCTATGCGTGGCGTCAGGATCGTCGACAGCGTGACATAGAAACCGCCGAGCATGCCGCCGGCCACGAACAGCCAGGGCGCCGG
>NZ_RZQE01000596.1:0-3056 GCF_004022955.1 Mesorhizobium sp. M7A.F.Ca.US.002.01.1.1
CATTAACATGGGCTAATGCGAGAGACCCTCCGAGAGGGTAATGGAGAGCTTAGCGAAAGGGCTGAACGATGACGATAGTCGAACTGGCTTTCGATTTGCTTGCGAAGAAGCTCGCCGCCCGCACCGGCATTTCCAGCGAAGAAGCTAGTGACCTCGTCGCCACTATGGGAGCTGATTGGTCGTCACTCGTGCGAGCAGCAAGGGTAATGAAAAAATACTCCGGTGTTGCCTGACCCGCTCGGCCTGGAAGGACTTCCTCCTCGCATGAGGGCACAAACGACCAGCTTGATGGGACGAATCGTCAGGCCACAACGGAGGCCGCGTGGCACGCGCATTTCCCAGAACGCACTCGATCACCTGCCAAGAAAACATGGCGGTGCGGGTCGCCCCAAACTCCCGAGACAACGCCCGACCGCTGCCGAATGTTTCGTGGCCCGGCCCGACGGAGGTTCTCACTTCAGTGGCCTAACGATGCTTCTTGCGACTGCGTCTTGACGCAAGATGCCGCTCTCTCAGTTCCTGTTTTCAATCGGAATGACGCTCCACGCCGCATGAGGAACTGCCGTCATCAGACCAGGTCGTTGGTTTGTCGTTGCCGCCCAAACAGGACGGTCACCCCCAAGACCGATACGAATATTACCTGGTCAAGGTAGTTGCTATGTGGGCCCGCGCCACGGTGGTCAGCGCGAGCCCGTATGCTGCGCCGACCGGCGGTCACTTATCGCCTGCGAGCCACGATCGTAGATCAGCGCTTGGCGTTGTCACTCTCCGAGTCGGCCCGTGCGAGGAACTGCTCGGTTGTCGCTGGAATATGGCTTTTCAACCAGTCCGCCATCGCGACTTCCTCACGCAGATTCTCTTCGCAGACCTGGGCGACCTCTGCTTCGCCTAACGATTTGGCGGCGGCGATCAGGATTGTGTAGGAGGCGATTTCCATGTGCTCGAACGTGTAGCTTGCAAGCGATCCCTTCATCACTTCGTCCCCGGCGAACACCCCACTGAGCGACTGCGCCATTGCCGTCAGCTTGCCGCCGGCATCCTTCAGTGTGGAAGATCCTTGTCCGATGCGGTCAAGACAGGTTTCCAGCCGAGCAGCCTGCTGTCTGGTCTCCTGGATGTGCTGGCGAATCCGCTCGCTGAGCTCAGGATAGTTCTCTATCCGGTTCAGTTGCCCATTCAACATCGTTTCGGCCTGCTCCTCCATGGCGTGAGCATCCCTGAGCCATTGGACAAGCCATTCGCGTGATTCTGACATTTCATACCTCCTTCATGGGTCGGCCAGAACTTTCAAAGGGAGATATTGTTCCTCATCGGTTGAGCTGCCGAGTCAGCCTGTATTGCAGGCTCCTCGAGGTCGGCGCTGCAAACGGGCGCTTGGCAATTGGAGAGAGTGGCCGGCGAGGCATGGTCGCGGTGTCCGCGTTGGCAAACCGCATTTCTGCAGAAATGACGAAGCTGCTGCCTGTCGCGGGTTCCGTGATGGATGATCTCAATGAAGCGTTTCGCGTCGCCTCGTATTCCAATACCCGCGCCGCGATGTGTCAGGCTGTGTCTTGCCCGAGCGCCTTGGCCGTTGCCATTCGTCTTGCGAAATCAGCCCATTGCCGGTGCGTCCCAGCGAGGCCTCCAGGTTCAACAACGGAGATCATATCGCGATGGAACGTCACGGCGTTTCGCAGGTTGGTATTGGGGTTTTCGCGCTAGGGAAAGAGCCATGACTTCTTCAGACAAGTCTTCAACTGACATATCACCCCGCCCCGAGAAATCGAGCGGCAGGACCCCGTCAAAGCCGGCGACACCTTCACCGGCCCCAGAGAAAATATCCGGAGCAGGCCCTGCGGTCGCCGAGCATTCGAAAGACGCCAAGGCGCCCAGAGGCGGGCGTCAACCTGGGGCCTATGTCAAGGATTAGATGGCCGAGCGTCTGGCCAATACAGGAAGCGACGAGGAGGTTTTTATGCAGATGATGGGAGTTGTCGTCAGCCGAGACCAGGCTCCGGTCGTGGAATTTCGGGGCGAGGGAGGCGAGTGTATTAAAGTTACCCTGCAGGCCGGGCATACTCTTCCCGACGATGAACTCATTGCAAAGGCCAAGGCTATGATGGTTCAGGTCGCTCAGTTCGGGACGGACCAGATCAACAATGCGGCGATGTCTGACGGGTCGTCGGCCGACGGGGTGATACAATCCGGAATGTCGGGATAGAATAGCTTCGCTCGGTGCGGGCTACAAGGCCACGAGTCGGCAGCGGACGTGCAGTCATCAGCCCAGAAGATTGCGAGAACGGTACGCGGGCAAGGCACGCAGATCGCACCCTCCAGAGCAGAGACACCGGTGATCATCGAAAAGCCGAGCGTGAGCGTTGGGGCTATCAAAGCTATGGAACAAAGCTGGCGCGCACTGGTTGGGTCCAAATTCAACGCTGTGGGGAGGGGATATGTCGCGTATCTTCAATCTTGGTTTGCCGGTCCTGCTTGGCGCTGCAACGTTCACGCTCAATGTTGCTTCGGACCCGCTGCCGCCGGATCTGACGTATCGTCCATTGCCAAGCTTGCCTTTTTCTGCGGTCAAGGAAACTGACGAGGCGCAAAAGCCGACCGTGACACAACGGCAACGCGGCTTGCTCGAGAGCCGTTACGATCTGGCCGACCGGCCGATGCCCGGCGTCATGATGTCAGGCGGGCGCAAGGCTGTACAAGAAGGCTCGCGAGTGAAACTGCCGGCAGGCGAAACCTGGAGCAGCCTGGCAGCGAAAACCCCTCAGGAAATTCGTGATCGTGGTCTGTTGCCGCAAGGCTTCCTACCGTTGCCGCACGTCAAGCAGGCCGCCGGAGGTCAGGTCTTTCCTGAAAGTGAGATTAGAGAGATCGGCGCTGATGAAGGACGCGATCTGCGCCGCTTCGACGTCGATTTCGATCTACCGGATCACCTTACGCCGGAGTTTCCACCTCCAATATTTCTGACCACGCACCCGGAGCTTGGAGATGTGTCGCGAGGGGATCTGCTGACGATACGCAACTTCTACGAATACATGAACGGCATCATCACGCCCGTGCAG
>NZ_RZQE01000597.1:0-3055 GCF_004022955.1 Mesorhizobium sp. M7A.F.Ca.US.002.01.1.1
GAGACGCGACGAAACCGTGCCAGGCCAGCATCGACCGCGCGGCCGAGCCAAATCCTCAGCAACCGCTGTGCGGGTCGTTCGCAGGCGCGCCAGATTGCCCACGAAACGAAAAGCATAAGTGCGCCGCAGCCAAAGGCGGCAAACCATTTGCCGATAAGGGGCGTTGCCGCATTGATGACGAGATAGCCGATGTCCTGGTGCAGCAAATAGAGCGGATAGGTCAGCCCGCCCAGCGCCAGGGTGAGCCCCGACGCCCTGATACGGCCGCGCAGCAGCACCGCACCGATCAAGGCCGCGTGCATGACGACGTTGGCGATGACCAGATTGGCCGACGAAACGGCAATGCCGTAGTGGCCAAGCATCCAGTGCTGCGTCACCGACAGCGTGCCGCAGGAGATCAGGAACGCGGCGGCAAGCAGCAGCATTGCAGGCAGTGAACGGCCATGCGCATGCAGGTGGTGGACCAGCACGCCGGCGGCGAAGAACGGTCCAAACTCGGTGATGAACAGCAGCCTGGCGGCACCGCTGCCGATGAAGAACTCGTTCAAGGCCGAGATCGCCAGCCAGATCAAGATCAGCTCCAGCTTGCGTTTCTGAAACAGCCCGGTGAGCAGCGCCAGCGTCACCCAGCCGTAGAACACCAGTTCAAGAACGATCGACCAGTAGACGCCGTCCATGAAGGGCTGGCCGAACGCCGGCGCGAACATCGACAGATTGGCGGCATACTGAACGAAAGAGGCCGAAAGCAGCGGCGACCCGGCAAGGAAGACAATCGCGAAGGTGATCGTCATGCAGAGCAGGAAGCCCGGATAGAGGCGAACGAACCGCGCGACCGCAAACTGGTCCCAACTGCGGTTTTCCGCCGACCAGGCAATGACGAAACCGCTGATCAGGAAGAACAGATTGACGCCGAGATAGCCGTAGAGGGCGAACGGTGCCGCAAGCGGATAACCCTCAGCCAGAATGCCCTCGGCAGCCGCGCCGCGAAAGAAATAGTGGAAGAACACGACAGCCATCGCCGCGACCAGCCTGAGCAGGTCCAGCGTCGCAATGTAATTTTGTTCCGCAGGTCTGGTGTTCATCCGCATTTCCCGCATCTACGGTCGGCAAACCATAGAGCGGATCGCGGCTGAGCGGGTTAAGAGGCCTAGATTATCGCCAGATGTAGTAAATTTACGCGGAACGAGGCGTCAGACCGCCGAACCATGGAGGTCATAGGCGTCGGCACGGTCGATCTTGACGGTGACGATATCGCCTTGGCGCAGCGGACGACGCGACTGGATGTGCACCGAGCCATCGATCTCGGGCGCGTCGTATTTGGTGCGGCCCTGTGCCGATGTGCCATGCGCCTCGTCGATCAGCACCGGGAGGCGCTTGCCGACTTTTCTGGCCAGCTGTGTCGCCGAAATCTTCTGCTGACGCTGCATGAAGCGGTGCCAGCGCGCCTCCTTGATTTCCTGCGGGACCTGTTCGAGACCGAGATCGTTGGAGCGGGCGCCGCGGACCGGCTCGTATTTGAAGCAGCCGGCGCGGTCGATCTTGGCTTCATCGAGCCAGTCGAGCAGCATCTCGAAATCGTCATCCGTCTCGCCGGGGAAGCCGACGATGAAGGTCGAGCGGATGGCCAGATCCGGACAGACCTCGCGCCAGCCGCGAATGCGCTCGAGCGTCTTTTCGCCATGCGCGGGCCGGCGCATGTTCTTCAACACCTGCGGCGAGGCATGCTGGAACGGGATATCCAGGTAAGGGAGGATCTTGCCCTCCGCCATCAGCGGGATGACGTCGGCGACATGCGGGTAGGGGTAGACATAGTGCATGCGCACCCAGATGCCGAGCTTGCCCAGTTCCTCCGAAAGATCGAGGAATTTTGCGCGCACTTCACGGTCGCCGAACATCGACGTCTGGTACTTGATGTCGATGCCGTAGGCGCTGGTGTCCTGCGAGATGACCAGAAGTTCCTTGACGCCAGCCTTGGCCAGTTTCTCAGCCTCACGCAGCACATCTGCCGCCGGCCGCGAGACGAGGTCACCACGCAGTGCGGGAATGATGCAGAAGGTGCAGCGGTTGTTGCAGCCTTCGGAAATCTTGAGATAGGCGTAGTGGCGCGGCGTCAGCTTGACACCCTGCGGCGGCAGGAGATCGATATAGGGATCGTGCGAAGGCGGTGCGGCCTCATGCACCGCGGCCATCACGCTCTCATAGGCCTGCGGCCCGGTGATCGCCAGCACATTCGGGTGCTTTTCGCGAATGACGTCCGGCTCGGCGCCCAGGCAACCGGTGACGATCACTCGGCCGTTTTCCGAAAGCGCGGAGCCGATGGCGTTGAGCGACTCGTCTCGGGCGGAATCGAGAAAACCGCAGGTGTTGACGACGACGAGGTCGGCGCCGTCATGCTTGCGTGCGATTTCGTAACCTTCGGCGCGCAGGCGCGTGATGATGCGCTCCGAATCCACGAGGGCCTTCGGGCATCCAAGACTGACAAAACTCACGCGGGGAGCGGACATAGAGGGTTTCCGGGCTTTTCAGGATTGCCGGCGCAGTACCACACTTATTGCGGCATTGGTATGGGCAGGCCCGCGATGCGGCAAAACGCACGGCGGTCTTGCTTCGACGGAGTGAAGACGCGGATGTCCGCCAGCTTCAGCCGACCACGTTGTTCACATGTGGCCAGACCTCCACGGCGCCACGATAGACCATGTCCAGCGCGACATAGAGTATGATCAGCAGGCCGACATAGGCGATCCAGCGGTGGCGATGCAGCAGCTTGGCAATGAAGGTCGCAGCCAGCCCCATGAGCGCGATCGACAGCACAAGGCCGATGACCAGCACCGGAAAATGATCACGCGCCGCTCCAGCCACCGCCAGCACGTTGTCGAGCGACATCGACACATCGGCGACGACAATCTGCAAGGCAGCCTGGCCAAGGGTCTTGCGCTTCGACTTGCCGGCGACTGCCTGGTCACTGTTGAGGTCCGAATTCGACAGCGCCTCGGTCGCTTCCAGCTCATCGGCATGTGACGTGCGCAGCTCGCGGTACATTTTCCAGCAGACCCAC
>NZ_RZQE01000598.1:0-3035 GCF_004022955.1 Mesorhizobium sp. M7A.F.Ca.US.002.01.1.1
ACAACGAGCTTTCACAGGTCGAAAAACCGGCCGGCATCGCCAATCCCAAGGACTTCCGCAATGAGGTGGTGAAATTCACCCTGCGCGCCCGTGCAAGAAACCATGGCCGCAACCCGGCGTGGACAAGTTACGAAAAGCTGCGGGAAGTCATCGAAAAACGCATGTTCGGCCAGGTCGAGGACCTCCTGCCGGTGATCAGTTTCGGCTCCAAGCAGGACAGTGTCACGGAAAAGCGGCACAATGAATTCGTGCAGCGGATGGTCGAGCGCGGCTACACCGAGCGGCAGGTGCGTCGCCTTGTGGACTGGTACATGCGGGTGAACAGGGCGGGTTAGAGAACCCGGATGGTTCCATGCCGATCTTCATCGACCGCCGCCTGAACCCGAAAGACAAAAGCCTCGGCAATCGCCAGCGCTTCCTGCGACGCGCGCGCGAGGAATTGAAACGCAGCATACGCGATCAGATCCGCACCGGCAGGATCACCGACGCGGATTCCGAGCATGCCGTGCGCATGCCCGAAAGAGGCACAAGCGAGCCGAGCTTCAACAACGCCCGCGACAGCGGCAGGCGCCAGCACATCTTGCCGGGCAACAGGCATTTCTCCGCTGGAGACCTGATCCCCAAGCCCGGCGGGGGCGGCGGGGGAGCATCGTCGCCGGGAAACAAGGCATCTGAAGACGACTTTCGTTTCGTGCTGTCGCGCGAGGAAGTGCTCGATCTTTTCTTCGAGGATCTCGAGCTCCCGGACATGGTCAAGCTCAACCTCAAGGAGATCCTTGCCTTCAAGCCGCGCAGAGCCGGCTTCGCCGCCACAGGTTCGCCGACCAACATCAATGTTGGCCGCACGATGCGCAACAGCCACGGCCGCCGCATTGCGCTGAGGCGCCCCAAGCAGGTCGAACTGGATGCGATCCTCGAGGAAATCGCCTCGCTCGAGTCGACGCCATCCAGCGCCGACGCGCGCCAGCGTATTGCGGCATTGCGCGAAGAACTCGACCGGCTGGAACGCCGCCGCCGCCGGATTGCCTATGTCGATCCGGTCGACATCCGCTTCAACCGCTTCGATTCCCGGCCGGTGCCGAACGCCAATGCCGTCATGTTCTGTCTTATGGACGTGTCCGGGTCCATGGGCGAGCGCGAGAAGGATCTGGCCAAGCGCTTCTTCGTCTTGCTGCACCTGTTCTTGAAACGGCGCTACGACCGCATCGAGATTGTCTTCATCCGCCACACGCACCTGGCTCAGGAGGTCGACGAGGAAACATTTTTCTACAACACCCAAAGCGGCGGCACCGTCGTTTCCACCGCGCTGGAGGAAATGCACCGTATTATCACCAGCCGCTACCCGGCCCATGACTGGAACATCTATGCCGCCCAGGCCTCGGACGGCGACAATTTCGCCGGCGATTCGGAGCGATGCATTTCGCTGCTCAATGGCGAGCTCATGCGGCTGTGCCAGTATTTTGCGTATGTCGAGATCATCGACGAGCGTGAAGCTCATATTTTCGGCTCGACAGAAAACGGGACATCGCTGTGGCGTGCCTACAACTCCATCGACCAGAAATGGCCGAACTTCCAGATGAGCCGCATCGCCACACCCGCCGATATCTATCCGGTTTTTCGCCAGCTCTTCGGCAGGCAACCGGCCGCCCTCAAGAGGGCATGAGGTTCCCGATGGCCAGACAAGCGAGCAAATCCAGCCTGCTTTTTTCAGGGTCCGACTGGGATTTCAAAACATTGTCGCGGGCCTATGACGCTATCGAGGCACTTGCGGTCGAAGAGCTTCATCTGGACACCTATCCCGTTCAGATGGAGATCATCTCGTCGCAGCAGATGCTCGACGCCTATTCGTCCATCGGCATGCCATTGATGTACCGTCACTGGTCTTTCGGCAAACATTTCCTCCACCAGGATTTGCTCTATCGCAAGGGCGGGCGGGGGCTTGCCTATGAACTGGTCATCAATTCCAATCCCTGCATCGTCTATCTGATGGAGGAAAACACCATGGCCCTGCAGGCCCTGGTGACGGCCCACGCAGCGCTCGGGCACAATCATTTCTTCAAGAACAATCAGCTGTTCAAACAGTGGACGGATGCGGGTGCGATCCTCAGCTACCTGGACTTCGCCAAGGGCTACATAGTCCGTTGCGAGGAGCGGCACGGCCTCGCCGCCGTCGAGGCTGTTCTCGATTCCGCCCACGCGCTGATGGATCAGGGCGTGTTTCGCTATCACCGGCCGCCGAGGTTGTCGTCGGAACGGCAACGCGAAGGAATTCGCGAGCGTCTCGAATACGAGGAGCGCTCCTACAACGACTTGTGGCGTACGCTGCCGGCCTCGCAGCAAGCGGCCAACGACAAGGGCCAGGACCCAGAGTGGAAGAAATCGCTCAATCTGCCCGAGGAAAACCTGCTCTATTTCCTGGAAAAGAACAGCCCAGTCCTGGAACCCTGGCAGCGCGAGATCATCAGGATCGTTCGTGTCATCGCGCAATATTTTTACCCGCAACGGCAGACACAGGTGATGAACGAAGGTTGTGCCACTTTCGTGCACTATACGCTGATGAACATGCTGTTCGACCGCGGCCAGATCAGCGAAGGCGCCATGCTCGAAATCCTGCGCAATCATTCCAACGTGGTCTTCCAGCCGGCCTTCGACGATCCGCGTTTTTCAGGCATCAACCCCTATGCTCTCGGCCTCGACATGATGCAGGACATTCAGCGCATCTCGACCGAACCCACGGCCGAGGACCGCGATTGGTTCCCCGACATGGCCGGCCAGGGCAACTGGCGCGAGGTCCTGCTGGACGCCTGGGCCGAGCATCGCGACGAATCCTTCATCCGCCAGTACCTCAGCCCGGCCTTGATCCGGAAATGGCGGTTTTTTGTGCTCGGCGACGCTGCCGACCAGCCGCATTGCCTGGTCGCGTCCATCCACGATGAGCGCGGCTACGCCAAGATACGCGCCGCGCTCGCCAACAGTTATGATCTCGGCGCGAACCGGCCGGACATTCAGGTGGTGGATGTCGATCTGCTCGGCGA
>NZ_RZQE01000599.1:0-3025 GCF_004022955.1 Mesorhizobium sp. M7A.F.Ca.US.002.01.1.1
GATGCCATCCTGATCATCATGGCCAGCGTCGACGACGCCCTGGCGAGCGAGCTTGAGGCAACGGCATTCGAACTCGGCATGGATGCGCTGATCGATGTGCATGATGAGTCCGAGACGCTGCGCGCGCTAAAACTGTCGTCGCGGCTGATCGGCATCAACAACCGCAATCTGAGAACATTTGAAACCAGCCTTAAAACGTCGGAGCGGCTGGCACCCATGGTGCCGGGCGGCCGCCTGCTGGTCAGCGAGAGCGGTATTTTCACCCATGACGACTGCCTCAGGCTGCAAAAGAGCGACATCGGCACTTTTCTTGTCGGCGAGAGCCTGATGCGGCAACAGGACGTCACCACCGCGACGCGCTTGCTTCTGACAGGCAAGGCTTTGGCCGAGGCTATCTGACGATGGTATCAGGCCTGACCCATCTCGGCGCGCAGGGCGAGGCCAACATGGTCGATGTCGGCGACAAGGAAGAAACAACGCGCACGGCGATCGCCGAAGGCTTTGTCGCGATGCAGCCCGAGACGCTGAAGATGATCCTCGCCGGCAACGCCAAGAAGGGTGACGTGCTCGGCACCGCGCGCATTGCCGGCATCATGGCGGCGAAGAAGACGCATGAGCTGATCCCGCTCTGCCATCCGCTGCTGCTGACCAAGGTTTCCGTCGACATCGAGCCGGACCACGCTTTACCTGGCCTGAAGGTCACCGCACTGGCCCGCGTCACCGGCAAGACGGGCGTCGAGATGGAAGCGCTGACGGCCGCTTCGGTAGCCTGCCTGACCATCTACGACATGGCCAAAGCAGTAGACCGCGCCATGGTCATCACCGGCATCTGCCTGGTCGAAAAGACCGGTGGCAAGTCGGGTGACTACAAGGCGAGTTCCTGATGGCGCTGGTTCCTATCGCGGAGGCGCTTGAACGCCTGCTCGATGGTGCGGCACCTCTAGCCGGCGAAAGCCTTCCTCTGTTCGAGGCGGTGGATCGTGTTCTGGCAGAACAGGTCGTGGCACTCCGTACCCAGCCACCTTTCAACGCTTCCGCCATGGATGGCTATGCCGCTCGAGCCGCCGACGTGGCGTCGGTACCATCCAGGCTGTCGGTGATCGGCATGGCGCCGGCCGGACGTGGTTTTGCCGGTAGGATCGGCAAGGCACAAGCGGTGCGCATCTTCACCGGCGCGCCGCTGCCCGAAGGCGCCGACACCATCGTCATCCAGGAGAATGTCCACGACCTCGGCGGCGGCGAAATCGAAGTGACCGAGCCGACGGCGCAATGGCGCAATATCCGCCGCATCGGGCTCGATTTTTCAACAGGCGATGTGCTGCTCGAAAGAGGCCGTTTGCTCGACCCGGCGGCACTGTCGCTGGCAGCATCGGCCAACCATCCCCAGGTCAAGGTGGTAAGACGACCGCTTGTCGCCATCATCGCCACCGGCGACGAATTGCTGCCGCCGGGCAGTAATCTCGGCCCGGACCAGATCATCTCGTCCAATGCCTATGGCGTCGCTGCCACCGCACACTCGGTCGGCGCCCGCGCGCTCGATCTCGGCATTGCCGCCGATCGCAAGGAGGCCATCGCCGAACTGGTGCAAAAAGCGGTGGCGGCCGGTGCGGATGTCATCGTGACGCTTGGTGGCGCCTCGGTCGGCGATCACGACCTGATCCACGATGTGCTGACCGGCGAAGGCATGACGCTCGGCTTCTGGAAGATTGCCATGCGCCCCGGCAAGCCGCTGATGTTCGGCCGCCTCGGCGATATCAGGTGCATCGGCCTGCCCGGCAACCCGGTGGCAAGCCTGGTCTGCTCGCAACTGTTCCTGAAGCCGCTGCTGGCGCGGCTCGGCGGCCGCAACCATCGCCAGGACATTCGCCCAGCGCGACTGGGTGCCGCAATGCCGGCCAATGATTTGCGCCAGGACTATGTCCGAGCCGTGGTCAGGGAAGATGACGGCGCGCTGGTGGCGACGCCGTTCGGCATTCAGGATTCCTCGATGCTGAGAATGCTGGCCGACGCCAACGGGCTGATCGTGCGGGCACCGTTTGCCCCTGCAGCAGCCGCGGGCGAGGCTTGCAGCGTTTTGATGCTGCGCTGAGGAATTCCAGGCAAGCCGTTCATAACAGACGAGAAAGTGATCTCGGCTCTAGCTCGAGATCAAGCTCTGTGTCAGCGGATGCGCCGGATCGGTAAGGCCGTCGACAATGTCGTAGTGATGCCGGTCGGGCTCGACCACGGTGCTGGTGGTGGCGCCAAGGCCGGTCCAGATGTTGGCAAGCAACGTATTCTGGCGCAGGAACTCGGCGCGCTCACCGCCGCCGGCCCAGCAGGTGACGCGGGCGCCATCCATCGGGCGCAGCAGGGCTGGGCTTTCAGCCAGCGCCTCCTCTTCGTCGATTGCCAGGTCCTTGTTCATGCCGGTGCGCATGAGCGGACGCAAATCGTGTAGACCTGAAATCGAAACGACATGGCGTATGCGCCGCGCCACATCCGGCGCCAGAGGCGTGGTTGTCGTCACCATCCGGGTGGCGAGATGGCCGCCGGCCGAATGTCCGGTCAGCATCAGCGGTCCGTCAACCATTGCCGCTGCCTTGCCAATCGCCGCCCCGACTTCCCGGACGATGCCTGCGATGCGTATGTCCGGGCACAGCGTGTAGGAGGGCATCGCAACGGCGAAGCCGCTGCCGACCGCGCCCTTGGCGAGATGCGACCACAAGCTCTTGTCGGTCTCCAGCCAGTAACCGCCATGGATAATCACCACCAGTCCTTTGGGCGCGGCCTTGGGAAGGAAAAGATCGAGCCGATTGCGCGACCCGTCGCCATAGGCGATGTCGAGCCGTGCCCGGCTCTCTGCCGAGAGCGCATCGCGGAATGCTGCCGCTGGCTCCGCCCAGGCGGCTGGCCAACGGTCGCTGCCGGCGATGTTCGCACCGTTGGCATAGGCATCATCCCAATCGACGATGTGACGTTCGAACATCTGCGCCCTCCCCCAAAACGGCATCGCTTCTCCGCCAGCAATGGCCAACGCCACGAC
>NZ_RZQE01000059.1:0-20210 GCF_004022955.1 Mesorhizobium sp. M7A.F.Ca.US.002.01.1.1
CTCGAAATCGGGCAGGGAGGCTTGTTGCCGTGTCGTTTCGTCTCGCAATCGTTGCGGCCTGCCTGCTGGCAACAGCCGCGCCTGCATCAGCCGATTTCCTCTGGGGCATCAATGGCCATCCAATAGTCTCCTATCCGGGCATTCCGGTGGAAAGGCAACTCGACTTCATCAAGGATCTCGGCCTGAAATCGTACCGCGTCAACGTTTCAGGCGTGGACAACGCGGATATGCTCTCCAACCTCGTCGACGCCGGGAAGGCGAGAGGGATCGAGATCCTGCCCGTCATCACGCCTGCGGTCGCCGATCTGGACAAGGATAGTCCGGAAGAGCTCTACGCGAGCACCCGGAAACTGGCGGTCACCCTTGCTACCAGGTTCAAGGACGACATCCGTGTTTGGGAACTCGGCAACGAGATGGAAAACTATGCCATCATCAAGCCCTGTGAGAAACGCGACGATGGTTCGCAATATCCATGTGCATGGGGACCTGCGGGCGGAACAGGACCGCTCGATTACTACGGCCCGCGATGGGTAAAGGTGAGCGCTGTCTTGAAGGGCCTGTCCGACGGCATGACAGAGGTCGATCCGAGCATAAGGAAGGCGATGGGCACCGCCGGTTGGGGCCACACCGGAGCGTTCGTGCGGATGAAGCAGGACGGTATCGCCTGGGATATTTCTGTGTGGCACATGTACGGCGATGACCCGGAATGGGCGTTCCGTGAAATCTCGAGATACGGCAAGCCGATCTGGGTCACCGAATTCAACAATCCTTATGGAAGTCAGCGCAGCGAGCGCCAGCAGGCTGACGGCATCAAGCAGACGATGACGCGGCTTAGCGAACTCAAGGACAAATATAAGGTGGAGGCCGCGCACATCTACGAACTGCTCGATGAGGCCTACTGGGCCCCCGGCTTCGAAGCCAATATGGGATTGGTGAGGCTCGTGGCTCTCTCAGATGGCAAATGGCGGACCGGCGAGCCTAAGCCTGCCTACAAGACGGTACGGGACTTCACCCGCGGCCCCCTGCCGATACCCAAGCCCCATCGGGACTGCGACCCCGAGGCCGCGGCTGCGGACCAGTCCCTACCGGCGCGGCAGGCAAGTTTCGTCTACTGCCTCATTCTTGGCCGCAAGGGCGACACGGCCAGCGTCAATCAGTGGTCGGCGGCACTTGAAGACGGAGCGACCAAACTCCCCGACATGATCATGGAAATGATGCGCTCGCACGAATTCGAAACCAGATATGCCACGATCGGCCTGACAGACCGCGCCTATGTCGGGTTTCTATATCTGTTGCTTCTGAACCGGTCCGCGGACGGCAACGGGCTTGAAACCTATACCTATCAACTGCGTCAAGGCTCAATGACGCGTGAGGCCGTGGCCTTCGGAATCGCCACGTCGGCGGAGTTCAACACCGGACACGCCGCGATGCGCGAAACATCCGCGGTCGCGGGGCCTGGGTGAAATCGAACCAACAAGCGCTGATTGAGTCTCGGATCGGGAATGCTGATACCGAGGCCGATGGAAGCATCAGCGACGGTGATCAGAAGAAAATCCTCCGAAAGGATTAGGCTCGGACCACCCGAAAGGTTCACTGGCGGCAAAGGCTTCGTCCAACAGGGCATCCTGATCGCCTATTGGCATTCTCCCTCACTGTTTTCAGCCCAAGTAGCCTTGTGGCGATCACTATCGGCTTGAGAGGTGCGCGATGAAAGTCATGGTAACCGGCCATCAAGGCTATATCGGCTCGGTGATGGTGCCGATGCTGCTGCGTGCAGGGCACTCAGTGACGGGCTATGACAGCGATCTCTACCGGCGCTGCACCTTTACAGCAGGGGGCCAGCGGGCTTCAATTGCTTCAATCCAAAAAGACGTCAGGGACGTAGATGCGCGCGACCTCGAAGGGGTCGATGCCGTCATCCACCTGGCGGCTCTTTCCAATGACCCGCTGTCCGACCTTGATCCGGACATCACTTACGAAATCAACCACAAGGGCAGCGTTCGCTTCGCGAAGGCGGCCAAGGACGCCGGCGTGTCGCGCTTCCTGTTCGCCTCATCATGCAGCAATTACGGACAGGCCGGCGACGGGATGGTGGACGAAACGGGCGAACTGAAGCCGGTCACGCCCTACGGCTGGTCCAAGGTGCTTTCGGAACGGGACATTTCTGAACTGGCCGACAGCAGCTTCTCTCCCACCTATTTCCGTCCCGCCACGGCCTATGGCCTCTCTCCCCGGCTCCGCTTCGACATCGTGCTGAACAATCTCGTGGCCTGGGCGGTCACCAAGGGCGTCATCCTGCTGAAATCCGATGGAACGCCGTGGCGGCCGATCGTCCATATCGAGGACATTTCCAGGGCGTTCATTGCCGGGCTGGAAGCGCCCCGGGAGACCATTCACAACGAGGCCTTCAATGTGGGGCAGACGGACCACAACTACAGGATCCGCGACATCGCCGAGATTGTCGCCGAGGTCGTGCCGGGCTGCCGGCTTGAGTTCGCGTCCGATGCCGGACCCGACAAGCGCTCCTATCGCGTTAACTTCGACAAGATCGCGCTTGCCCTTCCTGCCTTCAAGCCGCAATGGGATGCGCGCAAAGGGGCCGAGCAGCTCTATCATGCCTACCGAAAGTCGAATGTCACTCTCGACGAATTCGAGGGGCCGCGCTTCCAGCGTATCGGCCACATCCGGTATCTTTTGGCCAACGGACTTCTGGACGGTCGGATGCGGGTCGCCGAAGCCTCGAAAAGACTGGAGGTAGCGGCGGGATAAGCGGTGTGGAACAGGTGAATCCCGGCGGACTCGGCTCGCCGCCAGCGTCCGTCAGCCTCGGCCAGGAAATCTATGCCTTGGCCGAACGTCTGTTTCCGATCTGCAGGAGCATCACCGGAGATGGTGTGCGACAAACGCTGGACGTCTTGTCGGGGCACATCGATTTGGAACGGCATGAAGTGCCGACCGGGACGCAGGTTTTCGATTGGACCATTCCCAAGGAATGGAACATCCGCTCGGCAAGCATCACAGGCCCGGACGGACAAACGGTCGTGGATTTCGCTGACTCCAACCTGCACATCGTCAACTACAGCGTACCCTTCAAGGGGATACTGCCGCTCGAAGAATTGAGGCCGCATATCCATACGCTGCCGGAACAACCGAAGGTGATTCCCTACCGCACTTCCTATTACACCCCGACATGGGGCTTCTGCGCAGCCCATGACCGTGTGGCCAACATGCCCGACGGTCTCTATCGGGTGGAGATCGATGCCGAATTCAAAGACGGCAGCCTCGCCTACGGAGAATACCTGCACCGCGGGCAAACAGAACGGGAATTCCTGCTTTCGGCGCACATTTGCCATCCCTCACTCGCCAACGACAACTGTTCGGGCCTGGCCCTGCTGGCAGCGCTCGCAAGAAGCCTGAAGGCAAGGGAAACACGATACAGCTATCGCTTCCTGTTCGCCCCGGGCACCATCGGCGCGCTCGCGTGGCTGTCGCGCAACGAGGACCGGACATGTCTCATCGACCATGGTCTGGTGCTGTCATGCGTTGGTGACGCAGGAAGCCCGGCATACAAGCGCAGCCGCCGCGGTGACGCGCTCGTCGATCGCGCCATGGCACACGTGCTCGGGCGTCTAGCTGGGGCAAAGATGCTGGATTTCTCCCCTTACGGTTATGACGAGAGGCAATATTGCTCGCCGGGCTTCGATCTTCCGGTCGGCATGTTCCAGCGGAGCGTCCACGGCACATTCCCCGAATACCACACGTCGGCCGACAATCTTGACTTCATCAGGCCGGAGCATCTCGAGGATTCCTTCCGCATCCTGACGGACGTAATCGACATCATCGAAGAGGACTGGACGCCGTTGAACCTCTTGCCTAAAGGCGAACCGCAACTCGGCAAGCGCGGCCTCTATGCAGCCCTGGGAGGGCAGAAGTCGTCGGGCGCAACGTCGATGTCGCTGCTTTGGGTGCTAAACCTTGCCGACGGGCAGCATTCGCTTCTGAGCATGGCGGAGCGTTCGAACCTGCCGTTCAAGGAACTCGCCGCCGCCGCCAGACTGTTATCGGGACATGGTCTTTTGGCAGCAGCCTCATGAGGCCGAGGCGCCGGTTCGCCGTCTGACAAGGGGCCAGGACTTGTCCCTTTCCGACATTGCTGTCGGCATCAAGGGCCAGCGGATCGAAAAGGCCGGGTCATTGTAGAGGACGCCCGTCGACGCGTGGGGCGCATAGAACTGCGATATGAGATAAGAGACCTCGGTGCCGTCCGTAAGGGTCTGCAGGCCGTGCGCGAATCCGGCGGGGATATAGACCTGCTTCATGTTCTCGGATGTCAGCTCGAAGCCAAGCCACTTGTAGCGTGTCGGTGAATTCGGGCGCAGGTCCACGACGACATCAAAAATAGCGCCGCGGACACAGGAGACCAGCTTGACCTCGGCGTAAGGCTCCTCTTGGTAGTGTAGCCCCCTGAGAGTTCCCTTTTGGACCGAACAGGACCGGCTGTGCTGGACAAATCGGGTCGCCAGACCGCAATCCGCCATCTCCTTTTCGCAGAAAAGACGGGTGAAAAAACCACGGTCGTCAACCATCAGTGTAGGCTCGATCAGCCAGACACCTTGAAGCTCCGTTTCGGTAAACAGCATGCACTTGGATCCCCCGTGCCGAGCAAGACCGGCGCGGCAATTGTCAGCGTCGCCAGCCGACGCTGGAAGGGCTACCTAAGCCTTAGGTGGCCTCTTCGATAGCGGTATATCCGGATGACGGCTTTACCCGTTCGGCGGGCCTCGCGCCGGCATTGCCGCCGCCCGCTCGCTATTAGGATTAAGGCACCCGACGGATTGGCAAATCGAACCAGGGGGGGCTGTATCCTAACCTGTGGCCATCTGCCTGCGGAGGCGCGGCAGGCATCGGTTCTGCGTAGCGCACCGCGTCTCCGTTTTCTAACCAGCAGACAGGAGCAGGGGGAATGAACATTCAGGCAGTCGAAATCGTCCGCGATCATAGTGCGGCAAGCCGGAATGTCGGCTGCAGGCTCTGCGGGTCGCGCCTGCGCCACACCCTGGTCGATCTTGGCATGTCGCCGCCGTGCGAGAGGTTCCTGCAGCCCGACCAGCTCGACCAGATGGAACCTTACTACCCGCTCAACGTGCTTGTCTGCGACACGTGCTATCTGGTGCAGCTCAAGGAGTATATGAGCCCAGAGACCATCTTCAGCGAATACGCCTACTTCTCTTCGTTCTCGACCAGCTGGGTGGCTCATTCGAAACTTTATTGCGAGACGATCACACGACGCCTTGGGCTTGGCCCTGACAGCCTTGCGGTGGAACTCGCAAGTAATGACGGTTACTTGCTGCAGCATTTTCTGCCACTCGGCGTTCCTGTGTTGGGCGTCGAGCCGGCAGCCAATGTCGCGCGCGCCGCGATCGAGAAGGGGGTGGCCACCTGGGTCGACTTCTTCGGCGTCCGGCTGGCAAATCAAATGGTGGGCGAAGGACTTCGCGCGGACCTCATCATTGGCAACAACGTCCTGGCGCAGGTGCCAGACCTCAACGACTTCGTCGCCGGGGTGGCGATCCTGCTCAAACCGGAGGGCATGGTCACTCTCGAATTCCCACACATCGAGCGGCTGATGGCGGAGAACCAGTTCGACACCATCTACCACGAGCATTTTTCGTATTTCTCACTGTTGACGGTCGACCTGATGGCGGCCCGTCACGGGCTGCGGCTGATCGATGTCGAGGAACTTCCCACCCACGGTGGGTCGCTGCGGGTCTATCTCTGCCACGAAGGCAGTGCCTGGCCGAGGAAGGACAGCATCGCCCAATTGCTCGAGCGCGAAACCAGGCATGGGCTTGGAGAGATGTCGACCTACGCCTCTTTCGGCTACAAGGCGCAGCGCGCGAAGCGTGATCTCTTGGCATTCCTGATTTCGGCCAAGGAAGAGGGCAAGACGATTTGCGGTTACGGCGCGCCTGGCAAGGGAAACACGCTGCTGAACTACTGCGCCATCGGCACCGACTTCCTGGATTTCACAGTGGACCGCAACCCGTACAAGCACGGGCGTTATACACCTGGAATGCACATCCCGATCAAGCCCGTCGACGAAATCGACGAGGCTAAGCCAGACTACATCCTCATCCTTCCGTGGAATCTGAAGGACGAGATCATTCAGCAGATGCGCCATGTCGCCGCTTGGAACGCGAAATTCGTAGTGCCGATTCCTTTCGTGACCGTAATCGATCCGTCGGAGTACGAGAAATGAAAGTCATTCTTTTCTGTGGCGGTCGCGGGACCCGCATTCGCGACTATTCCGAAAGCATCCCAAAGCCGATGATACCGCTCGGCCACCAGCCGATCCTGCGCCATGTCATGCAATGGTACAGTGACTATGGGCATGACGAGTTCGTGTTGTGTCTGGGCTACAAGGCCAACGTGATCAAAGACTTTTTCTTGAACACCCGGCCGCAAACGTTTTCCGATTGCGTGGTTACGCGAGGAGGCCAGGACGTCAAGCTCCTCGGCGACACAATCAAGGACTGGAGCATCACTCTGCTCGATACCGGTATTTGGCGCAGCATTGGAGAGCGCCTGTGGGCTGCGCAGGATCACGTCAGGAACGAGAAGATGTTCCTGGCCAACTATTCCGACGGCCTGACCGATGTCGACTTGGACGACATGATCAGAAAATTCGAGGCCAGCGGCAAGATCGGCTGCTTTCTGGCAGTGCACGCGCCGCTGACTTACCATTTGGCCGACATCGCGGAAGATGGCCGCGTGCGCGAGTTTCGTGCGGCCGAGACATCGGAGATCTGGATCAATGGCGGCTACTTTATATTCCGTCCGGAAATTTTCAACTACATGCGCGACGGCGAGGAACTCGTTGTCGAGCCGTTCAAGCGTCTGATCGATGACAACATGCTGATGGCGTACAAGCACGAGGGTTTCTGGCGTTCAATGGACACGCTGCGCGATTGGCAATCACTCGAAGACATGGTCGAAAAGGGCGACATGCCCTGGAGTATGATAGCCACCGCCGAGAAGAATAGGCGTAGTATGGGGTTGGCCGCATCATGAAGGGGCTTGGTCTCGCGCGTGGCGGCGAGGAACTCTCGATTCTGTGCGTCGGGGCCCATTCCGACGACATTGAGATCGGCGCGGGAGGCACAATCCTCAGTCTGATCGCGTCGGAGGTCAAACTTCACGTCTACTGGTGCGTCTTAAGCGCCGGCGGCCAGCGGTCGGCCGAAGCCAGGGCTTCGGCCGAAGCCTTCCTCGAAGGATCCCATTCGTCCACGATCGACGTTGCGGATTTTGAAGACGGCTATTTCCCAGTTCACAGCCGATCGATAAAGCATTGGCTGATGGACGTAAGATCAAGGGTTCATCCCGACGTGATATTAACCCATGCCAGGTTCGACGCCCATCAGGACCATAGGGAGGTCAACCAACTGACCTTGAACGTTTTCCGCGATCACCTTGTGCTCGAATACGAGATTCCGAAATGGGACGGCGATCTTTGCCAACCCAATGCGTATGTGCCGATTGCAGCCCACGTGCTGGAACGCAAGATCCAACTCCTTCACGAGCACTTCGGGACACAGCGCTCAAAGGACTGGTTCGATCGGGAGACATTCGCCGGGCTTGCGCGGTTGCGTGGAATGGAATGCCGGGCACCCGAGCACTTTGCGGAGGCCTTCACGCTTAGGAAGGTCAAAATATTGTAGCGATAGCCCTCTGGGGTCGCTGTCGCAAGGATTGGTCCCCCAGGACGGCACGACCAGTTCCACGAGAGAGCAGCAACCTGGTCCTCGCCATTGACGAAGTGTCACTTCCGGCTGGTTGCTGGACAGTGAGGCAGGAGTGCTTTGGACGCCTCGCAATGGTTAGTCTTTAGGAACAGGACATATGGGAGCTGGCTATATGCGGGGCGTCCACCACGGGTGTCCAGCGGGACGGAGGTCCCTCAATTGTGCAGCAATCATCCCCCAGATCAGACGCTACGCGAGAGCAAAACGGCCCGCACGATTTAACCAAAGTTAGCGTCTCATTTGCTTCGTCACTCCACAGCCAGAGATCCTTCGGCGAAGAGATCGTTGACCTTGTAAGCGACTTCCGTCCGGTTGGTCGCCTTAAGCTTTTTCATGATGTTGCGGATGTGCACCTTCACGGTGCTTTCTCTCAGGTTCAGCTCATAGGCGATGATCTTGTTCGCCTTGCCGCGTCGGAGCGCCTGGGCGACCTCAGCCTGTCTGAGCGTGAACATGCCTGTCAAAGGTGTTTCAAGGCTGCCTGAATCTATCAGGTGCCGCATGGACAGGACACTACTTGCAGGAACGAAAATGCCTCCTGCCACCGCAAGATTGATCGCCTCGACACAGACGTCGATCCCGACAGAGGTCGGAATGTAGCCACGTGCGCCACATTCGAGAGCCGCCAGTATCTGTGCAAGGTCTTCTGTGTCGGCCAAGATCACCACAGGCACCGACCTGAACTCGGACGAAATGCGCCTGATCTGATCCGCTATGCCATGGTCGGTGACTTTCCGGCCGCCCAGGTTGAAAAGAATGGCTGCAAGGATCATCCCCTCTTTCACGCGCCATTCGTCTATCGAACCCTTGGCCTCGACGGCCATGCCGAGTTCGTGGTCTTCCAAGGCCGATGCCAGACATTCGCGATCTAGCGCCCTTCCGTCCAAGATGAGGAGGCATTCTCTGCCTACTTGTTCATGGACCGTTGCTTTTCCGCCGGACGGAATTCCTGCCGGCTCTACCGAAGTGTATTTATGCAGTTCTACTGTGGAACTCATACTCTTACCCACCCTTTTCCCAACAAAATCCGCCCTGAGGCGGCAATTAGCCCCTCACTCGTCAGTTTCTTCAGAAAGTATAGTAATGCCCACCCGTTCTGAGAGCCTGGCTGGAATTGTCCAACCTGGTGCACCCGCTGTTCCTCATTCCCAGCCAGAACAGCGTGAGTAGCTTATGGGCTATTCACAAGCGGGCGCTAACATAAGTTAATTTTCGGTAAATTTTTGAGCCACGAAATCCCGACGCCTACCGGGAAACGCGAAGCCAGGGCGGCCGCGCCGCGCTTGTGCCGACACAGATACGCGTTGCGAAGGCTCGGGCTGAGGTGGCCACCTGAGGACCATCCTCCGTCAGCAAACACATATCCAGAACGGATCCGGCATTCTGGATCTCGGCTTCCAGCGCGTCGATCAGTCTTTCGACGGCTTTGCTGGCAATATGGCTGTCAGGGTACTTGGCTTTCACAGTGGCGCACTCGTAGATTTCCTTGAATTGCCTGACCCTGCTTGGGTCCGAACATGCGATATACATCCTGGGTGTCATATCGCCTCTCCTCCTTATGGTGGATTCTAGACAACCCGCCCGTTGCCAGCCTTCGGTCCGTCACGCGCATTTCTTAGTGCCGACATAGATGCGGCCATTCAGCCCAGGATCGCATTTTGCGCCGGCCACTGCCTTCACCATCAAGGGCAAGGGCGATGGAGACGAGCGCGTCCGCTACCTCCCTTCGCGGGTGAAGGCTACCCCCTTTGACTCTCTTGCGGGGGATACTCACCTGCCGAAAGATTGGCCATCGGACAGCTTGCTGTATCCGCTCACCGGGAACTCGATCGGCATGCAGGTGTCTTTGCCGGGACTGCTAGTATGCGCGGCTATTTTGCTTGTTGCGTACTATTCAAGGGGAATGCTGATCATAGGCTTGATCGCTTCCCAGGCTTTCGGTGCGACGGCCGTGATGACCCTGAGCTTTCTGGGTGGCTCATCCCCCTTGATCTACACCTTATTCGCGGGCCTGCTCGTCACGGCCGTCGCCGCGAGACGGCGTATCTGGTTTGATCTTGGATTCGTGTTCGGAAGCATCGGGTCGATCTGGGTCCTTACAAGCCTTATGCTTTACGCAATCATCGGATCATGGCTGTTTCCGAGGTTCTTTGCGGGACAGACGACCGTATTCGTGCAGTCCAAGAACCGTGGAACAGTCGTAGAAGATTCATTGGCGCCCGTTTCAGCCAACATTTCGCAGACGGGCTACTTTATTCTTGGTGGCCTCGCCGCGATAGCACTTTGCGCCCTGCTGCTGCACTCCAACCGGATCGATCAAATCAGGCGCGGCTTCTTTTTGTGGTGCGGCCTGCACGCGGGAATGGGGCTGATCGATTTCATTGGCAAGACCGCGGGGGCGGGAGACTTTCTGGCCCCGATCAGAACCGCCAACTACGCGATTATATCGAACGCGGTCGAGGCAGGCTTTGTGCGGATCACCGGGCCTTTTTCGGAGGCCTCTTCGTTCGCCAGCGTTTCTCTCGCCTGCCTGGCATTCTGCTACAGCTACTGGAGAAAGACCAAATCACCGCTTGCGAAATGGCTGGCCGGAATCCTGCTCTTCTTGTCCATTCTGTCGACTTCATCGACGGCTTACGTCGGGCTGACACTGCTATGCATCCCCGTTGCGTTGTCCATGCTACAGTCGGTCATCAGGGGAAAAGTTGCGCGCGAAGAGATACTGATAATAGCTCTCATGGTGGTGGGCGGGACCGCCGTACTGGGCATTAGTCTTTACAAAGCCGAGGCGTTGGACCCGTTCGTCAGACTGATCAACAGCACCATCATTAACAAAGCGGATTCCGGGTCAGGCCATGAGCGCACTTATTGGAATGTAAAGAGCCTGCAGTCGTTTCTCGATACGAGCGGACTGGGCGTTGGTTTCGGCAGTTCAAGGGCATCGAGTTGGCCGATCGCTGTCCTGTCGCAGTTGGGTCTGTTTGGATCGCTGATGATAGTGGCCCTGCTCTATGTCGTGACCAGAGGCCTGGGCGCGGTTCGGGAATGGGTGGATGCAGAGACAGATGCAATCGTGACGAGCGTCAGGAATGCTGCCCTTGCAAGCATAATTGCAATGTCGGTGTCGGGTGGCAGCGCTGATCCAGGCATCCTCTTCTTCATCGCACTTGCAGTTGTTTGCGCCACGAGAGCCCGTGCTCGGCGCGGCGTAGCCGCCTTGGAACGAAGCGTTCCGGCGCCGGGCCACGCCACCGTCAACGTCCTGTAATCCAGTTCCGCCGAATTGGCTTCGCGGTGGCAAAGGTTCCTGGCGATGTGCCAGGCCCCCGTCCTGTGCAATATCGGCAGCGAAGTCGAATAAGGGACGGTCGTCGCGATCGAGCGTGCGACAGTACCGCGGCGGTCGCTTGCGAACGAGTAGAAGGGCTGCCGGCAATGTGCATTCGAAGCTTGCGTGGCTGTATCGAGGAGGTGCAGCAGCATCGTGCGGCCTTCTCCGCTTACGTGGTCTCGGGGTATAAAAGTGATCAGAAGCCGCTGCCGTAAGTCAAGTGCGGCCAGGACAGCTGCACAAAGCTTGCTGCATCCCGACGGAGCCAACTAGGTCCAGGGCTATCGGGAATTTGTCAAAAGACTTTTATGCTGCAATCGATATTTGCTTCCATAACGGGCCGACGACTTTCGTCAGAAACAGTCACCGAAAGGTTGCTTTGTAACCCGCCCTGAACTTCGTCCTGTGCCATGGCGACCAGCATTTTAACCGCGTCTACCCGGGCCTCGAGCGCACCAACGTAGTGGGTGCCCTCTGTATCGGGAGAATGGGATTTGCCGTCCCGGATATCGAAAAAAAACAGCGGCATTTTTGCGCCCGTGCTTAAAGCTGTGCGTTCGTCAGAGCAGAAGACTTGCTTCTTGCTCACGGCTGCTTAAGGCATTCCCCTGGGGGATTCTAGCAACCGCAGATGGTCAATGGGACGCGACTGTGGAGAACTCGAATGGCGGCGATCACAAAATATTACAAGGTTTATTAACGCCAGGAAACGCTCCTTATGGGTGGTCCTGGGAGTCGCAATCCAGCCTACGTTGGAACGCGGCACGGTCGTCGATCAGATCGCGGCATCACGACATTCAGCGGTATTATCGGATCTTTGCGGGCATCAGGGCTTGCAGGGCACCGCGGAAATAGCCCGACAACGATGCTCGCCGGCTTTCCATGTCGTGAAAGGGATCAACCAAACTGATAGATAGGCCGGAAGAACGGTTCCGGTAAGCTACCGCCTCGACAACCGCATTTGTGTCGTTCGGAGTGTCCTGTCTTGTCGCTGAATTTCGTTGACGAAGCCCGGCCCAACACGTTCGAGTTTGAAACCTCGGCGCTGATAAAGGCGTCCGGGTTTAGGGAATATGATGCGCGCTGGTGGTTTGGCCAGGTCGCGCCCGAACTTAACCTGATCGGCGTCCAGGCGCTCGGAATGGGGCTTGGCACGCTGATCCGCCGTGTCGGTGCCGGTCCCGATATCGTCACCGGGCACGATTTCCGCTCCTATTCGCTTGGCATCAAGCTGGCGCTGGTGTCCGGTTTGATGGCTGCAGGCGCTCGGGTGAGGGACATCGGACTGGCGTTGTCGCCGATGGCCTATTTCGCCCAGTTCGCACTGGACGTGCCTTCGGTCGCTATGGTCACCGCCTCGCATAACGAGAATGGCTGGACCGGCGTCAAGATGGGTGCGGCGCGGCCGCTGACTTTCGGGCCGGAAGAGATGAGCGCGCTGAAGCAGATTGTACTGGCCGGCGATTTCGATCTCGTCGGCGGCGGCTCCTACGATTTCGTTCGCGATTTTCGCGCTACTTATCTCGACGATCTGACCGAGGACAAGCGCATCACCCGAAAGCTGAAAGTGGTCGCCGCCTGCGGCAACGGCACCGCCGGCGCCTTCGCGCCGCAGGCGCTGCAGCGCATCGGCTGCGAGGTCATCCCGCTCGATGTCGAACTCGACCACACCTTTCCGCGCTACAATCCCAATCCCGAGGATATGCAGATGCTGCATGCCATCAGGGACAAGGTGCTTGAGACTGGAGCCGATGTCGGCCTTGGCTTCGACGGTGACGGCGACCGCTGCGGCGTCGTCGACAATGAGGGCAATGAGATTTTTGCCGACAAGGTCGGTGTGATGCTGGCGCGCGATATCTCCAGCCAGCATCCGGGCTCGACCTTCGTCGTCGACGTCAAGTCGACCGGCCTGTTCAACACAGACAGCGTGCTGCGCGCCAACAGCGCCGTCACTGACTACTGGAAGACCGGCCACTCCTACATCAAGCGCCGCGTCGCCGAGCTTGGCGCCGTCGCCGGTTTCGAAAAGTCGGGCCATTTCTTCTTCAACCCGCCAGTCGGGCGGGGTTATGACGATGGGCTGGTCACCGCCATCGCCATCTGCCAGATGCTGGACCGCAGCCCCGGCAGTTCGATGGCCGATCTCTACCGCGCGCTGCCGCTGACCTTCGGCACGCCGACCATGTCGTCGCACTGCGCGGACGATGTGAAGTATGGCGTTGTCGAGCGGGTGGTTGCCGACTTTCAGGCCATGAAGCGGGATGGAACGGTTTTTGCGGGCCAGAAGATCGCCGACCTCATCACCGTCAACGGTGCGCGCGTTGTCGCCGAGGACGGCACCTGGGGACTGGTGCGCGCCTCGTCGAACAAGCCGGAACTGGTCGTGGTCGTCGAAAGCCCGGTGTCGTCGCAGCGTCGACGGGAGATGTTCGAGGCTGTCGACACCGTGCTGCGCCGCAGCCCCGAGGTGGGCGCCTACAACCAGACATTCTGAGTATCCCTTAGGCCGCCGGCTGACAGCCGCACGTCTGCCTGATCGATCACACCCCAACGCGCGCGCTGTTGGAGCTCGCGGCGTCAAAAGTACCGTTGTGGGTCACCTGCGCTTCGCCCAGTAATTGCAGGACCCATCCCGGCGTCCGAGTGAACCTTGGTGGCCGCTGGGATACGCATCATGATCGGAGACGCGAACAGGTGCAAACTTCCCCTGTCGGTGATGAGACCCAAGGATCAGTCGCTTGACCTGTCCTGGTTGTGGCGCGCTCTTCTCGTCAACAGGCGGATGCCATCTTCATCCATGATGAGCTGAGTGCGATACCCGTCGAATTTGATCTCGTGAATCCAGTCGCCCCGCTCGGGCGGGTGTCGACAAGCTCCGGCTCAATAGGTGGGATGAACTTCAAACGCATGAACTGCCTCGCAAGACTGCGATTCAATATAGCGTGCGCTAAAATGGTTCCGGACCATTTTAGACGAATTGAATGTTTGATAGCCATGGCGAATCCGACCTTGGACCACCAATCCCCGGCAAGCTGCACGGTGGCGAGCCAGCCCACGAGACGACAATTTCCATACCTGCCCGATTTGCGGTCAGCAGGTCGACATGCGCGACCTGCGCCGTCATTTGGCACGAACGGCCGAGGCACAGACCGCTGCTGCTGTTGGTTGATCAGGCGAGAATGCCGCTCGAACGGGGCGGCGTTTCGTTGCCCCGGACCCCTCCGACTGCCTCTTCTCAAAAGCTGTTCCATTGCGCGGAGCAAAGTCACGATTCAGAAGGGAGTCTCGCGTGGCATCGGTCGTGCGGCAACGCGAAATCCATCGACCTTCATTCAAATGTTCTGTTGAAAAAAAACCCGACCCGCCAGCACTAAACCAGGACGGGCCGTCTTGTTGATGCGATCACTCTTGGCCCAGAGGTCCTTCCGCGAAGAGATCGTTCACCTTGTAGGCGACCTCCGTGCGGTTGGTCGCCTTCAATTTCTTCATGATGTTTCGGATGTGAACCTTCACAGTGCTTTCGCGAAGGTTCAGTTCGTGGGCGATGATCTTGTTCGCCTTGCCGCGTCGCAGTGCCTGGGCGACCTCTGCCTGCCTGAGCGTGAACATGCCCGTCAAGGGCCGGGCGTCGCAGTTGCCTGATTTTATCAGGTGCCGCATGGAAAGGACACTACTGGCCGGAACGAAGATGCCTCCGGCTGCAGCCAAGTTGATCGCCTCGACACACACATCGATCCCGACCGAAGTCGGAATGTAGCCGCGTGCGCCGCATTCGAGAGCCGTCAGCACCTGTGCAAGATCTTCGGTGTCGGCCAGGATGACCACCGGAACGGTCTTGAACTCGGACGAAATATGCCTGATTTCTTCTGCAATGCCCTGATCGGTGACCTTCCGGCCGCCGAGGTTGAAGAGTATGGTTGAAAGGGGAGAAGCCGAACCCTTCCTTATGCGCCATTCCTCGATCGAACCCATGGCGACGACCACCATGCCCAATTCATGATCCTCAAGCGCCGAAGCGAGACACTCGCGGTCCAAGGCCCTCCCGTCCAGCATGAGAAGGTATTGCTTACCTGCTTCTTGGTGGAGATTTTCTGTGCCGCTGGACGGAACTCTTGATCGATTTGACGAACCGTAACTGTGCAGTCCTGCTGTAGAAACCATACCGATACTCACCCTTCCCCAACGAAGGTACCTGTGGCGCCCGATAAGTGCCCTTTCTTAGAATTGGAAGTTTTTGGTACCCGACCCATTTTCCACGCTCAAGGCTGATTGCGAACCTCAAGCAACGTGGCTGCTGACATGTAGAGCAGCCTCGGGAGTGTAGGAGCTATTTATTAGCATTCTCTAACATAAGTTAATTTTTTCGGTAAATTTTTACGTTGAGAAGACGGGACTCCAAACCGGTTTGACCCGCGCGAGCGGCCCGAACTAAGGCGCATGCCCGTGCCGCACCAGGCTATAGATATCCTCGGTTACCGCGCACTGTGTTGGTTGCACGCGCTCTTGCGATTAATTCGGCGGGTCTCATGCGATAGGCGGTGGTTGGGTTTGCTCGCACCTCCTGACAACGCTGCATCATACCTCCAAAAGCTTCGTTGACGATGTATACACCACGCTGAACACTGGATTGCCGGCGTCTGCTCGAGCTTACGCTGCCTGTCTGCGAACAAATGCGGAGACAGGATAGGGGAGCCACCGCCGCCCAACACCCCATGGCTCCCCTATCGCTCCGCATGGCGACCCACTTCCGAAATTTGATTTTTGAACGGCAAGCACGATCCGCCTGCAGGGCATGGCTGACGTCGGCAGATGAAGCGGTTCATCGTGAGCCTTCGCCAGACAACGTCCGGGTCTCAGGCGGTCCCCAGGGGGTTTGCTTCGCATAGCTGCTGAAAATCCAGAACCGTCCCGTCAGTCTGGATCTCGGCTTCGAATGCCTCGATCAGCCGTTTGGCGGCTTTGCTGGCAATGTGCGAATCGGGGTAAGTTGCCTCCACAACGCGCGCGCGCTCGTAGACTTCCCTGAATTGCCTGACCTGCTTGGGACCGAATACGCGATGTACAACCTGAGTGGTCATACCGCTTCTCCTCCTGGTGGCGGAACTTGAATTAACCTGCCCGTTGTCAAGCGCGCGCATGATTTCATCATCGGCACAGGATTACAACTGAAAGCCCAACAAGCCTGCGCCGGTATTGTAAGATACCAATTTCCTTGGTCGAGGCGTTCTTTAGTAGCGTTCGCTCGATTGCGAGTTAGCCGTTTGCAGGAGGCAAGGTCGCATGGTGAAGATTGCCAGAACCGCTGACCAGCCTTCGTGACGCCTTGCTCGAAACAAAAAAGCCAGGAGGCTTTTGCCTACTCATCCCGATGCCGCCCAGGGACTACGCGAAGCTGGCGTCGTCATTGGCCATTCGGTGCTGATCGTGGTTGACATCGACCGGGAAGGAGATCTCAGCGGTTACGGCATCGCTCGCCCCCTGTCGCAAGCAATCCTCATAATGATGGGTGGTTGCTGGGCTACAGAGGGGGCCCGTATCCTTCAGAAAAGAGGGGCGAGCAACGATTTCGGGTCGGGGGCGCCGGTCACCCGTAGCACGAGGCCCATGGTTGCTACTCGATGCTCAGGCCTGCCACACGATTCATTTATGATCTTTCAAGGGGAACCAAGAGTGCTTGGGCAGAGCGATATCCAATCGGCTGGGGGCTCAACGAAGACCGGACGAAGCGACTGGCACTGTAGGTCGCGGATTTACGATTTTGGTAATCGATGGAGGCCATCAGAGGGAAGGGGAGGCGGTGTTGGTCATCGAACGACACTACATCGCACCGGGCAAGTCGATGTGTTGAAAGCTTCGGCCCGCCTGCGTCGGCGCAACAACGGAGGCTCGGTCGAAATGGGAAATAACCCATCCGCGCATCCCGTTGATACGCAATGCAATCATACCGTCAAAAGGGCTAACTCCGAAATGCGGTGGGGAGAACCCGCCACCTTAATCATAATGGAGGAGCCGACACTATCGACATGGCTGTGGTATTTTGTCTGCCGGGTCACGTAAAGGAGCGGTGAGTGGAACAGGTCACGACTTGCTGGGCCAGTCAGCTGGCGGAAGGACGCCTCAATGGTTTCGTGCCAATCCAACAACAGCGCTCAACGATGGCTGGACTTGAATCCGAGCGCGCCGAGAGGCATGCCAAGGCTTGTGGGTTGAGACGGCTTCGGTCCTACGCCCAGTGGCTCGTGCCAGATGATCTGGCCGTGTTCATTGAAGAGATCGATTGTTCCGCAGTCTTCGGGCGTGACGGCAAGTTGCTGGGGAAGAGGCATCCATGGTCTCGGACGGACTAAGGGCTAACGCCGCACAAGCGGCCGAATTTCTGGAGGTGCTGGGCAATGCGCGGCGGCTGCACATTTTGAGCTTGCTGCTCGACTATGAATTGCCGGATCGCAAAATTCGCGAACGGCTTAATATTAGCCGGACAGCCTCGTGGCACCACCTAGCCAAGCTCCGGGAAGTTGGGCTCGTAAAAATCCGCCGGGACGGCCGGAATGTATATTTTTCCTCTGAAAATCGAGCGGTACGCGATCTGCTTTGCAATTGGAATGTCGTGGTTGCTGTCCAGCAGTCTGGGCAAGCGGTTCCGCCCGGTGGCGGTGCCTTGGCGGTGACATGCCAGGATCTTGTGCACTCGGCCCCCGGTCTGGAAAAGCGAGTTTGTCAAAGCGCCAGCGAGTCCCGGAGCGACGAGTGATTATCCCCAGGAATCTCGGTTAGACACCGTTGGATCGAGAAGATCACCCGCGCGATTGTTGCCACCCGCGGGTTTTCTCTGCGGCGTCAGCCCCCGGATCGCGAAACGGCTGACGCATACCCTGTGGATTGGCGAATGCCGCCGACTATGGTCGCGCTATCGACGCGCCCGATTGAACCTCGGTACTCCGACTTGCGCTATAAACACTCGGTATCCTGCTACTGCCTCAAGCCGGCATTGAATCAATCCTGTGGTCAGTCAGTTGCCAGCGGGTAGGTCAGGTGCGGTGCCACCGCTTTAAAATATAGACAGGTTTCTTCGCGTGGAGCCCCATCCATGATCTGTGGGCCGTTGCACGTTGTAAAGTTCCTCAATAGAGACAAAGCCAATCAAATGGGAAACTCGAAATATGCAGAATGACGCTGAAGCACCGCAGGTCCAGTTGTTGCAGCTCACCGCCGACATAGTGGCGGCATATGTCCAGAAGAACGCCATTCCGGCGGCCGGTCTTCCCGAATTGATCGCCAGCGTCAATTCTGCCTTGTCGGGATTGGGTCAGCCGGTGGAAGCGACGCCGCCCGCGCTTGTTCCGGCAGTCAATCCAAAAAAGTCCGTGTTTCCCGATTACATCATCAGCCTGGAGGACGGACGCAAGTTCAAGTCTATGAAGCGCCACCTTGGGTTGCTGGGAATGACACCCGACGAGTACAGAGCCAGGTGGGGGCTCGCCAAGGACTATCCCATGGTTGCACCGAGCTACGCGGCCCAGCGGTCAGCCCTCGCGAAATCCAGCGGACTCGGCCGCAAGCCAACTGCAAAAACGCCGTTGAGGAAAACACCAGCGAATCGGAAAGCTAAGGCCTAACAACAGGTGTCTATCAAAGGCGGCGGGGCAACCTGGATCACAAGGCAAGCATCACAATATCGCTCGGCTCCAAATATCGGCCTGGATAACAAATACCGTCCTCTGTTGAAAGCGACCGTGAGCCATCATCAGCTCTGACGAATGGCTGCAACCGATGGATGGTGAGACCACCGGACACTCATTGGGAGACCCCAGGGCGCAGCGTCCAATCTCATATGGTGCGGGGATGGCGGTAGGCTGCGGCGGCTGATCGGCCTCGCAGCTGTTCAGAGACAGGAAACTGCTCCATCCTTTTACCAGTTGCTCCGTTACGGCCGCAGCAATCTAGTGCGTGGTGCCTCCGCGCTCGGCATGTAGACAAGTTCTTCACCTGGAGACGCATTCATGATCGGCGGGCGTGTTGCCGTCTCTCTTGGTACTTTCGATTTGTGCAAACAATCCATAATTACGATAAGACGTTTCACTATCTCCGTTTCGAGGTCCAATGTCTGAAGTGGACTGGCTGAGCCATCTCCTGCAAATCATCACCGTGACCGGCCAGCTCGAGGTCCGCTGCGCCTATGGTGCACCGTGGCGCGTTGCCTGGAACAAGGCTGCCGCGAACGAAATTCCCTACCACGTCATAGTCAAGGGCCGGGCCATTCTCGAGGATCCGAAGACGAGAGCGGCGCGGGAGCTGCTGAGCGGAGATATTGTGCTGCTGCCTCACGGCGCGGCGCATGTACTGCACGACGGTAGCGGGCAAACACCAATTCCTACCCAGCAACGCCGGGGGTCAGCCGGATGGATGCTGAGCGAGAATGATGGCGAGGGCGAGCAACTGGATCTGCTGTGTGGGCGATTTTTTATCGCGCCACCCCATGATCGACTGATCCGCAACTACCTGCCCGCCAACCTGGTGACACGCGCTGTGGACAGCCATGGGGAAGACGGCATGGGGTCCGCATCCAACCAACTTGCCGGTCTTGTCGGGCTGATGCGGATGGAGTCCTCCGGTGACAGGGCGGGAGGGCGCGCCATTCTCAACGCGCTTTCCTCGGCGCTTTTCACACTGGTACTGCGCGCGGCGAGCCAATCCGGGAAAGCCCCCGAAGGCTTGTTGGCCCTGGCTGGCCATCCGCGGCTGGCACCAGCAATTGCGGCAATGTTCGCCGATGCGGCACGGCCTTGGAAACTGCCCGATCTGGCCGATTTGTGCGGGATGTCGCGCGCTACGTTCATGCGCCAGTTTCAGGACAAGCTGGGTCGCTCCGCCCTCGATTTTTTGACTGATCTGCGCATGAGCCTGGCCGCCAACGAGTTGAAGAAGCCAGCCATCAGCGCCGAGGCCGTGGCCGAGACCGTCGGGTATCAATCCGTTTCGGCATTCCGGCATGTCTTCGCCGAAAGGATGGGGATGACGCCGGGGGAGTGGCGGCGACTGGCGCACAAGGGCGAGTAACGCACACGGTCTGGGAT